>CAZUTB010000052.1:0-8785 GCA_964622905.1 uncultured Oscillospiraceae bacterium
GCCTACCTTGTTTCCGTCCTCATCGTAGTATATCTTTTCTCCGAAGAAGCCGTCCCTGCTGTACTTTGCCTTGCTCATACTGCCTCCGTTACAGCTCGCCCTCGTACTCAAACGGCGCTTCCGGCGAATAGATGCTGTCAAAATACCCTATGAAAGGTATTCCGTCCTGCGCGCACTTTATCATGTACGCAAGCTCCTCGTCTAGCTCCGGCTCCTCGCCTGCCGCGTGTGCAAGCTCAAACACGTCCATTATGTTTTCCATCTGCACCGCTTCAAGGTAGAGCTGAAACTGCGAAAGCTGCTCGTCGGTAAGCTCGGTTTCGCTTCTGTAGCCCTTCAGCGTTTCCGCAAAGTAGGCGTCCATAAAGGTTTTGTGCTTGCCTGCGTCCTTCTCGAATTGCCACCAGCCCACTCCGTCGCGCCACAATGACGCTGCGTCGTACATATACGGTCCGTAGCAGCAATTGTCAAAATCATAGACGGTCAGCTTTCCCGAGGTATAGTCAACCGAGTAATTGCCGTCGCCGTAATCGTAGTGCAGCATTCCCCGGGTTTCCTGCGCTTTTTCGCCCTCGGAAATCCTCTGCATCAGTTTTAAGAAGCTTTCCTTGAGCTTAGGCAGGCTTTTCGGAACCATTATGTCAAAGAATTCCGGAGAGTACTTCTCCTCATAGGTGTAGCGCTTATGCTTTGGGGTGTAGCGCTTGGAGAGCTTATGCATCCCTCCAAGCGTTTTCCCAACCTCGTAAAAAACTTTTCGATGGGCACACCATCTAAATAGCGGTAGCCATGCTCCGCGATAGCGTCGCCTGCTGCCTTTTCAAACAGCACAAGGTAAAGAGTATGCCCTGAGTGTGTTATCTGTTCAACGAGCCTTCCGCTCTTTGACGGAAAAACGTCAACAACCTGCGCTCCGCCGTCATGCAGATACTTAACAAACTCAGCCTCCGCGAGCATTTCCTCCTGCGTTCTGTCCTCCGCGTAGGAAACCCTTAGCATACCCTTTTTCCCGCCGCAGACGGAATAGACGATGTTCCGCCCGCCGTCATGCTCGGAAATCCGCTCAAAATTCTCCCGAAAGCTCGCCCTCGATAAGGTGTGCCGCATCATTGTAAGTTATAAGCGCTCTCTCCTTTTACTTAAGTCTTATTACGTTCCAGGACAGCTTCCCGAGCTTTATCTCGGAAACGCCGCCGTCTGTTTTTTCTGTGGGAAGGCTTACGGGCGCAACCGTATCGGGAGCGCTTTCCGTGTTTACAGCCTTCACATCGTCGTTATGCATCGCGATATGCTCGACTATCTTCATATCCCCGAACGCGCGCATGTCAAGCTCAAGGGCAATATCCTTGTCCTGAGATTTGTTTACCGCGAATATGGTTACGCTTCCGTCATCCGCAAGCACCGCGGACGCGTCAATGCAGGGCACTTCATCGAACTCGGTTGCCTTGTATACGGGGGACTTGAGGAGCGGAGTCAGCGCGGTGCCTCTGCCGTACTTGGACGCGTGCATGAACGGATAGAAGCTGGTCTGGCACCATGCTCCGCCCGTCGGCGATGTCATTATGGGCGCGATAACGTTGACCAGCTGCGCAAGGCACGCAACCTTCACTCTGTCGGCGTTGTTGAGCAGGGTTATCAGCATACTTCCTACGAGCAGCGCGTCCTCGAAATTGTAGATATCCTCAAGCAGCGGCGGCTCCTGACCCCACGAACGCGCCTCGTAATACTGGTTGTCATGCCCGTGAGAGTGGTACCATACGTTCCACTCGTCAAAGGAAAGCTTAATCTTCTTCTTGCTGTGCTTTTTCGCCTGAACGCTGTCGCAGATTGCGGCTACGCCCTTGATAAAGCTGTCAAGGTTTATTGACTGCGCAAGGAAGTTCGGGGTGTCGTTCTTCGAGTTGCCGTAATACTGGTGCAGAGAGATATAGTCGATATTGTTGTAGCCCTCCTCAAGCACCGTTCTTTCCCAGTCCCCGAAGGTGGGCATATGCAGATTCGAGGAGCCGCAGGCGACAACCTCAATTGACGGGTCGAGCCATTTCATAACCTTTGCGGATTCGTTTGCGATTCTCGCGTACTCATTCGCCGTCTTATGCCCTATCTGCCAAGGTCCGTCCATCTCGTTGCCAAGGCACCACAGCTTTACGTTAAAGGGCTTGTCGCTTCCGTTCGCCCTGCGCATATCCGCGTATTTGCTGTTAGTGTCAAGGTTGCAGTACTCAACAAGGTTCTTTGCGTCGTCCACTCCGCGCGTTCCGAGGTTTATAGCCATCATTACATCGGAGTCAGCCTTCTTTGCAAAGGAACAGAACTCGTGCAGCCCAACCCTGTTGCTTTCCGTTGTGAACCACGCAAGGTCAAGGCGCGCGGGGCGCTTATCGACAGGACCTATGCCGTCCTCCCAATGATAGCCTGAAACGAAGTTTCCGCCCGGCCAGCGGATTATCGGAACGCCGAGCTTTTTGATAAGGGCGATTACGTCCTTGCGGAAGCCCTCGTCGTCCGCCTGCGGATGCCCGGGCTGATAAATGCCCGTGTAGATTGCGCGCCCAAGATGCTCGAGAAATGAGCCGAAGATGCGCTTGTCGATTTCGCCGATTTTGTAGTCCTTGTCCAGTGTAAGCTTTGCTTTTTCCATAGTATCGCTCCTTACCGAATAGTTTGTATATTGGCTATTCGCCCTCAGCCGCATTGTTTCCTTCATGTCAAATTGCCGTTAATTTGTCCTGCCGGTAATGCGTATAACTTCTGCGGCGATGCCTATTTCATTATAAGGATATAGGTTTTATCCCTCTCAGCCCAGCCGAGTATTCTCTCTAAATCCGCTTTTTCAAGGGCAATGCTGCCGTTTGTTCCGACCGCCGCAATGCTCTCGCCGCTTTTCGCGCTTGTCTGCGCCGCCGCTTCCTCAGCCTTAAGTGTGTCGCTCAGACAAATCAGCAATATCGGCGCGCTGTCGCTTCCCGTGCCGATAAGCGCCGCAAGCTCGTATTCCTGCCTGCCGTAAAGGGCTATTGCGCCGTCTGGGCTTTCATCCGAAATCAAGCCTGCGCCTTCATTTTCTGTGAGAAGAACCGTGCTTTCGCCTATCTGCCTGTATTCAAGCTCTGTATTTGCCTCCTGCCCGCTCCCGAGGGCTGAAACAACGGGGAACAGACCGTAGGGCGTTAGCCCGTCCGTCCATTCCGCCTTTTTCCCTATCCCGTTTTTCCCTGCGATTGCCTTTATATTCTGCATACCCGAGGCTACGGAATACCTTCCTTCCTTTGCTTCAAGGCAGGTTATGGTAGCCGCGGAGCCGCTTGCATTGACTACAATAAGCCTCTGCTGCCTGCCCGCGTCAAGGTGAACGCCGCTTTGCAGCGCGGTAGCCTTTATTGCGAAATCGGTTGAGAATATCATCATCAGCGTAAAGCCGATGAACAGCGCGATGATTATGAATATGAGCAGCGCAATCCAGCTGAAGCTTTTCTTTTTGGTCTTTATCATTGCTCGTCCGTCCTGTCGGTCGCGCGCCTGCGCAGCTTCCTGTCCCGCTTTACTATGTACATACTCGTGTCGCTCTGCCTCAGGCACTCCGCAAAGGTGTCGCCGCTATTCAGAACCTTTGTATACAGACCTATCGAGGAGCTTACGCTGTACGGCTTTTTACTCTGCTCGTTAAGCTTTTGCAGCAGCTGATTAACGCGCGAAATATACTCCTTCGCCGCGCTTTCGTCGCAGTCGGGAAGGAACACGGCGAATTCGTCGCCGCCAAAGCGCATACATATTCCGTCCGGAGTGGACGCCTGCCTCAGCGCCTTTCCGACAAGGTTTATTGCGCTGTCGCCCTCCTCATGCCCGTAGTTATCGTTAATCTGCTTCAGGCTGTCCAAATCCGCGCCCGCGAAGGTGACGGTCATTCTGTTTTCGCAGCAGCTTTGCCATATCGCCGAAAGCTTTTCCTCAAAGCCGCGGCGGTTGTAAAGCCCCGTAAGCGCGTCGGTTACGCTGCTCATGTGCCTGTCGCGGTAAAGGCGCTCAAGCACCTGCTTTTGATGAATGTGCCTGAGTTCGTTGGCGATTACTACGTTCCATTGCTGATAGAACTGGTTCGGAACCTTGTGGTTCGGAAACCTTATTGCCGTATAGCCGAAGCATTGCTCGTTCTGGTGCAGAAGCATTATGTTATAGGTCTGCGGCTCGTCCTTCTCCGCCGCTTGCGGCAGAATCCATCTGCGCGGGAAGCGCATTCCGTTAAGCCCGAGGTTTTTTCCGTCCGCAATCGAGGTTATAACGCAGGCCTCGTCCGTCATATTATCGGCGTATTCCGTTACCGCCTTTTCATCGTCGGTCGGCTCGCCGCCAAGGGAATCGTCCTTCCTTCTGCTGTTCCCGAAAAGGCAGAGGTAGAATTCGCTGTATGTGGTTATGTCGCCCAGCTTGCGGAAAATTGCGTCGCTCATATCCGCATAGGTATCGCAGCCGTAAACGTTTATTGAAAAATATGTGAGGCTGACCTCTCTGCTCGCCACCTTTGTGAGCGTTGCCATCGTGCTCTGCCCTATCTGCTGATAGTTCTCTATGGATGGCTCAGCGCAGCCGCAGCTTTCCCGCTTGTGGAGCTTTGCGGGTATTGAGATTCCAATCGGCTCACCTATCGGCATTCCCGCCTCACGCTCTTTGATTCGCTTGTCCAGAAGGATTACCGCCTCCTGCGCCATCCCCAAATAGTCCTGCTCAATCGTGGTAAGCGTTGGTATGCAGCTTCTGGATTCCTCAATGTTGTCAAAGCCCGTTATTATCGTGTCCTCGGGAACGCGGTAGCCGTGCTTCTGCACAGCCTCGCAGAGCGCAACAGCCATATAATCGTTGGCGCAGATTATTGCCTCAGGCGGCTTCTTACCCTTTTCAAAGAAGAATTCAATCGCCTGCTCGCTTCTTTTCTTCCACATATCGCCGTAAAAAACAGTCTTGTCGGTTATGGGCAGCCCTGCTCTGCGCATTTCCTCAAGGAAGCAGTTCAGGCGGAGGTCGCCGTCCGGATGCCCCTGATAGCCCGCCAGGAAGCGGATATCCGTGCATTTGTGATCCTCAATTATATGCCTGACAATCGGCAGAATCGCGGTCTGCTCGTCCGTATAGGTTTTATCGGCGTTCTCCTTGCGGTCGCGAATCATTACTATCGGGCATTTCGCTTGGCTCTTAAGTGTGTCCATAAGCACGGGACGGAAATCGTTCATCTGGAAGGTGTCGGGCGCAACGAGAATTCCGTCAAGCTCCTCTATCGGAACAAAACGGAACATTTTCTTCTCCTGCTCGTCATATTCGTTGCTGCTGCCCCGATAGCCCACCGTATTGAACACAAACAAATCATAGCCAAGCTCTGCCGAGAAGCGCGATACCGCGTTGCTCACCATATCCTGATAATAATGGTCTGTTTTATTGATGAAAAAT
Organism: uncultured Oscillospiraceae bacterium; assembly: GCA_964622905.1. Lineage (GTDB taxonomy): Bacteria > Bacillota > Clostridia > Christensenellales > Aristaeellaceae > STF2-37. The sequence continues at coordinate 5,440 of CAZUTB010000052.1, forward strand.
CCCAGCGTCTTTCGCTTGTTTGTCAGCATTCGGATTCCTCCATACTCTGTCTGACCCTGCGCTTTGGCGGCGCCGGCTTTCCGCGCCGCCGTGCCTTAATTTACTTATTTTGCCGAAGGGCATTCCTTGGCGAGCGCTTCCGTATCTATATCGCAGCAAAGAAGCCCGAGCGTTCCGGTTGCTATGTAGAACCTTCCCGCTTTTCTCATATCGCCCGCCATTGCGCGTATATCGCCGTAGCGGTGCTTGTCGTCGCCCACCCTTATGTAATCCCGCCCGCCGTTGACCGAGGCGTAGAAGCCGCATTTTCCGCCGATAACTCCGCCGGCGTAAACGGTTTTCGGCGCGCCCTCGCTGAGAGGAAGCCCCAAGCCGAAGCGGTGTATGCTTATGCCGTCCCTGCTTACTTTTTCGGCTGTGAAGCTGTCGCTCACTTTATTATACGAAAGCTGCCATAAGCCGTCCGTTTCCGCGCTTATCCATATAACGCCGGATTTTCCGCTTTCCGTCCATATCTGGCATGGCTGGTTTCCGTCTATTCCGCCAAGTTCGCGCTTGGGGAAGCCCTCGGGTCTTTCCAGCTCAATAAAGGTTTCGCCGCCGTCCTTTGATACAAACAGGCGCGAATCGCTTCCAAGCCCGTATACAAGCGAGGGGTCAAGCCTGTCGGAGAGCGGCTTTATCGTCGTTCTGCCCTCCGTGAGCCTTGTAATTCTGCACGTTTTCCACGTCCTGCCCTCATCGCGGGTCAGCACCATATCGCCCTCGGGCAGCTCGTTTCCCTCGGCGATTGCCCAGATTATCGCGCCCCTGTCCGCCGTAACCGCCGCCCAGCCGCTGTTTACGTTCGGCTGCTCAATTTTCTTCAGCTTTTCGTCAAGCCTTGCGCTCAGCCCAAACGGCATCGGCAGGCGGGAGAAGGTTTTATAGCCGTCCTTTGTAAGTATAAGCCCGCCCTTTGTTTTGCCTGTCCAGTTTCCGCGAGGGGTTATAACGGCATAATCGGGGCTTTCGTCCGAATAATCGGCGTTCATAGCGGTTATATATCTGTCGCCGTTTTCGTTGTCGAAGCTGTTCTGACATTGCTTGTTAGTGTCCGTAAAGGCGAAGCCGCCCAAATCGCCCACTATGTCAACGCATTTGACCCGTCCGGAGGGCGGAGCGTAAACGTTCAAATGCACCGTTTCCTCAATTCCCGCGCACAGCGGCTGAAAGGAGGGGAGCTTTCCGCTTTGCAGCTTCTTCATATCAAAGGCGGCAAAAACGCCCGTTCCCGTGTTGAAAAGCGCGAAATTCTCGTTGTGCGGGTTGAGCCTCATATCGCTCATCCAGTGTATCAGCGAGCCGCCGCCGTTATAGCGGGGCTGCATATAGGAAACGGAGGAGAAGTCTATTTCCGCAGCGCTAAGCCCGTCAAGCACCACCGTCCAGCTTTCGCCGCTGTCCTCGGAGTAATAGATTCTGTCCGCGCGTGAATGCGAGCAAATGTCCGTGCAGAGCAGCCTGCCTTTTTCGGAAAAGCATTCTATTCCCGCAAGCCCCGAGCCGTGAACCCTTCCGGATTTGTCATCATCGGGCAGCCTGTACGGGGTTATATCGCGGGTTTCGAGAATTTCGCCGCCCTCGCCGAATTTTATTCGCATAAGGTAGCCGTCAAACGAGCCGCCCGTATCGCAGGCATAGCTCTTGAAGCCCGCCCAGCAGAAGGCGGGCGTGCTGAAACTTATGTATACATATTCTCCGTCGCTCACAGCGCGTTGCGCAACATAGCCCGGATTTGTGCATTCTGGGCTGCAGAGGGGAGGGCGCTGGTTCGGGAGGATGCTGAAATTCACGCCGCCGTCAACGGAATAGTAAACGGACGCGCCGCGCGTTTTGCCGTCGGGCGAATTGTTCTCGCCGCTCGTTCCTATTATGACGAGCTTCGGATTCTTTCTGTCAACGTAGATGAAGGAGCAGTTGGTTTCGGGCTTGCCGCTCATTGCGACAATCTCACGCTTTTCCCACGACCTGCCCTCGTCGGGCGTAAACAGCAGCCCCTCGGACTGCGAGGCGAAAAGCATTCCGCTCCCATCCTTAAGATATATGAGCCTTTCGCCCGTTCCGCGCCCGAAATAATTTCCGTGAACAAAGGCGGGAAGCTCGCGGTATTCAAAGCTTTCGCCCATATCGCGGGATATTGCAAGCGCGCTTTGCTCCCTGTCCCCGCATACGAATGCAAAAAACTCCCGCTCATCCTCCTTGACGGCAATGGAGAGGGGATAGGTCTTATACTTTTCGGTGTAGGGTATGCTTTCGGCAAGGCTTATCCAGACTCTGCGCGAAAAATCAAAGCGGTAGCAGCCGCCTATATCCGTCCGTGCGTAAAGCACATCCTTAAAGCTTTTATTGAATACAAAGCCTGTTACAAACCCGCCTCCCGGAATGGGCAGATGATGAAATGAAGCGCTGACGCCGTGCATAATACTCCTCCGTTTGCTGTAGCCTTGGTGGAAAGCCCGTTGTCTATTCAGTCTGCCGCCCCGCTGCTTTCGGCTTGTGACGGCGGCTTAGGCGGAAATGGCGTTATGAAGTGTCGGCTGCCTTAGTCGTAAATCATAATGCACGTTGGTCTTTAATTCATACCATTTTCGACACGGGCTTTGTTTTTCCTGCCATGCCTGTAATAAACACGCGTTTATTGCTTAACAAATTAACTCCTTTGTTCATCGGCATGGCGTATTTGCTTGTTATTATCGCTGCTGCGGCTTATTACAATATAAGTATAACACCTTTGCACACTCAAGCAAATCAAAAGTTGCGCAATAATGCGTTTACCCTATCTATTATTGTGTAAAGACAAATGAATTGTTTCGTAATCGCAATCCCCCAAAAATTTTCACACATTATTTCGGGAGGAAGTATGAAGGAGGAACTCCTTCATTGAAATCCGCAGGGGCGGGTGACACAAAGTTTTCCCTACGGGTTACGGTGGTATATTTTGATATTCTCGCAGTACCACAAGCACAGCGGTTTTCGTGAAAGGTTCGGGCAGATATGGAATCTGCCCCTACGGTGTAATATGCGTTTCCCCAAAAATCCATCGCACAATTATACAGGAGGAAGTATGAAGGATTCCTCTCCTTCATTGAAATCCGCAGTTGTCAGCTTTGCCGCCCCGAGGAGCGACCGAAGGTCGTTTCCTTACACCATTTCCTGACCGTGAGGCATAGCCGAACAAGGAAATGGTGAAAACTCGGCGCAAGCCTGCCATAGCAGATGTGCGTCGAAAGCGAAGCGTAACCTTCTCTAGGGAAGTAAAGAAGGGACGAATCCCTTCTTTTGTAATCCACAGGGGTGGCTTTGC
>CAZUTB010000053.1:0-8732 GCA_964622905.1 uncultured Oscillospiraceae bacterium
GCTCGGGAGTATCGGTAGGCTCGGGAGTATCGGTAGGCTCGGGAGTATCGGTAGGTTCGGGAGTGTCCGTAGGTTCGGGAGTGTCCGTAGGCTCGAGCGTATCGGTAGGCTCGGGAGTGTCGGTGGGGTTGGGCGTGTTTGTGCGAACCGGCGTATTTGTTGTAGCCGGAGTATTCGTAGCAACAGATGTGTTGGTGGGCACAGGTGTCTTCCACGGGTCATCCGTATCCTTCGGAGTGTTTGTCGATTCGGGTGTATCCGTAGGCTCGGGTGTATCCGTAGGCTCGGGCGTATCGGTAGGTTCGGGTGTATCCGTAGGCTCAGGCGTGTCCGTGGGTGCGGCTGTTGCCGTTTTAGTCGGTATGGGAGAGGGAGTGGGCGTCATAAGCTCCGCAAAGCTTGCGTAAAGCGTTGTATCCTCAAAGATTTCCTCGCCGGCGTATACGTCCTTGCCCTCTGCGTCGTATGTCCAGCAAATGAAAAGGTAGCCTGTTTTAAGCACGTTCGGCGAGAGAAAATATTCGCCCGCGTACATGGATATCGGCTTGTTAATGATTATCGTTCCGTTAGAATCGACAAGCGTTCCGCCGTTCAGCTGGAGCGTTAATGTAATCGGAATTGCGGGAGAGGGAGTCGGAGTTTTGGGGTTGTACCAGCCGCCGCCTCCGCCGAGGTCGTCCTTATAGGGCGAGGTCGGACCGGGCGTATAGGTGGGCGCGGGAATAAAGGTAGGGTCGGGGCGCAGGGTAACAACGGCTATGGTTTCCTCAGGCTCGGGCGTTTCCGTCGGACCCTCTATCGGCTCCTCTGTGGGAATCGGAGTTGTAATGGTGCTAAGCTCCTGCTCAACCTGTTTGAGCCCCGCGCTGCTCGTCTGCGCCCATTCCTTGAGGGCGTTAAGCACGGCTATCGGCTGCGAGGAAAGCGCGAACTGCTTGGGCGAAATGGAAACGCTTGAAACGCTCTTCATGGCGTCAATCGTGGAAATTCTTCCGCCCATGGAAAGCTGCTGCTGCTGCGCAAAGCTGTAATAATAGGTGTTCCCTTCGCTCTTCTCAACGCGGAAGGTTCCGCCTGCGCTTATCAGCCTGTCGTTATCGGAAACGATTTCAACCTTTGATTTCTCGTCAATGGTTTTCGGCAGCGAAACGGATACTCCGCCGCTGAGAAGCTTGACGCGAGTTACTTTAATTCCGTCTTCGGTTACTGTTTCGAGGATTATGCTTGAGGACGGCTCAAGCAGGAACTGCTGGCTTCCGTCAACCTGAAAGAGCAGAGTCGAGCTTTCGCCGGAAATAAGCGCGTCGCCCGAAGTAAGCTCAAGCCCGCGGTAAGCGGTGAATTCCTCGCTTGCCGAGCCTGTGCCCCTTTGGAGCGCGGTAGCGCCGTTTATTTTGATAACCTGCGCAACTCTGTCGCTTCCGCCGCCCAGTATCAGCACAAGCCCTATAATCACGGCGATTACTGCTACTATCGTTACGCTCAAGGCTATATATTTTCGATTCTTGCCTTTCATTGGTATACCTCTTTCCGGTGGGTGCCGCCGATAAAATTCGGCGCACATTATTGCGCTTAAAGCGCATTAAGAAAACGCGCTTAATATGGGAATTCATCCACAAAGAGCGCCTAAATGCAAATAATGCGCATTGCGAAAGGCTTGCGCCCCCTCGGGCTAAAGCGGCGGGCGCTCCTTGACATCGCGCGCTTGGTTTGCTACCATTTCATTTATAAGAAGCGATGCCGATGACGGAGATAAATATAGTCCTCCGCTTTTCAGCTTAAGCATACCGATACAAGCTAATTTTGTCAAGGAGGGCGGCGGATGGAAAGGCGCGTTTCCGTCAGGACACTGGTTGAGTTTTCCGTATTCGAGCCCGACCTTGTGCCCGGCTCGCGCGAAGCAATGCTCTCCGGCGCGGAGGGACATAAATCGCGGCAGAAGACGCTTACGGATAAGGGCGAATACAGAAGCGAGGTTTCGCTTTCACGGGCGTTTGATATCGGCGGCGAGAGCGTGACGATTCACGGGAGAATGGACGCCTTTATGGACGGTGAAATTCCCGTTATAGAGGAAATAAAGGTGCCCGTAAACGGGCTTGCGCCGCAAAATGCGCATGAGGCGCACCGCTTGCAGGGCGTTGTTTACGGATATATTGTTGCCCTTCGCGATGAGCGGGAAAAGGCGCTCGTCCGCATCCTTTACTCAACGCGCGAGGGCAGGGAGCTTGCTAGGTTTGAGGAAGCGCTCACCGTTCCCGAGATGGAGGCGCTTGTCCTTCCGCTTATCGACGCTTGGCTTGCGGAGCAGCTTTCGCGCGAAAAATGGGAGGCGGAGAGAAACGAGTCTATCCGCGCGCTTCCGTTTCCGTTTCCCGAGTACCGCTCCGGTCAGCGCGAGATGGCGGTAAGGGTGTACACCGCGATAAAGCTGCGCCGCCGCCTCCTCTGTATGCTTCCGACGGGAACGGGCAAGAGCGCGGGAGTGCTTTTTCCCGCGCTGAAGGCGATGGGCGAGGGGCTTACAAAGCAGATTTTTTACCTTACCGCGCGCACAACCGCTCGCGAGGCGGCGGCAAACGCGCTTGAGCTTATGTACGCAAAGGGCTTGAAGGCAAGGCTTCTCGTTATCGGAGCAAAGGAAAAGGTCTGCACGGGCGGTATGCGCTGCCATCCCGACGACTGCGCGGGCGCGAACGGCTTTTTCCTTCGCCTTCGGGACGCGATAAACGATATTTCGCAGTATAACGATTGGACGCGCGAGCGAATTGCGGAAATTGCCGCAAAATACACGCTCTGTCCGTTTGAGTTCTCCCTGCAGCTTGCGGAGAGGGCGGACGTTGTTGTATGCGATTATAACTATGCCTTCGACCCAATGGTTCGGCTTCAAAGGATATTTGAGAAGGGAAATGAGCAGACGATTCTTGCGGATGAGGCGCACAATCTGCCGTCAAGAGTCCGCGAAATGCTCTCGGGCGGGCTTTCATCTCCCGAAATTGCGGAGATGCGGCGCGACGCGGGCAAGCTGCTCGGGCGCAAAACACCTCTGTATAAAGCCCTCACCGCGCTGCTTAAATATATGAAGGCGCTCTGGGAAAGCAACCCCGGCGAGGGCTCGCTTGCGGAGATTCCGAAGGAGCTTATACGGTTTGCCGAAAGCGCGACAGACGAGGTATCGGATATGATGGGCTCGCGCGCTGCCGCTCCGCTTTCCGGAAAGCTCTTTGTTTTGCTGCGGATGCTGCTTCCATTTCTCGGAGCGGCGGGCAGAGCGGAGGACGCGCCCGCCGATTACAGGCTGATATATGATAATAGGAAGCCGGAGCAGCGCATAAAGCTGCTTGCCCTTAATATCTCCGACCATCTCAGGGAGCTTACCGCAAAGCTGCCGGGGACTGTGTACTTTTCGGCAACGCTTATTCCTCTTGATAAAATGCGCACGCTGCTTGGCGGAAGCGAGGAGGATGGGCTTTTTGCCGCCCCCAGCCCGTTCCCGAGGGAGAACCTTTTGCTTATTCAAAAGAGCCTTTCCACGCGTTACCGCGACAGGGAGAAAACCTCCGCGGAGATAGCGCGGGCGCTCATAGACTTCTCGTCCTCCAAGGACGGAAATTACATATTCTTCTTCCCGAGCTATAAATATCTGATACTCGTGAAGGAAAAAATACTTGAAATAAGCCCCGATATGCGGCTTATCGCGCAGGAAAGCGGGCAGAGCGATGAAAAGCGCGAGGAATTCCTCAATGAGTACAGGGCAGGCGACCGCTCCGTTATCGGAATGGCGGTGCTTGGCGGTTCGTACTCCGAGGGCGTTGACCTTCCCGGCGAGCAGCTTATAGGCGTTGCGGTTGTTGGCGTGGGGCTTCCGATGGTCTGCACCGAGCGCGAAATTCTGCGCGAGTATTATTCGGACTCACTCGGGGACGGCTTCGGCTTCTCCTATCGCTATCCCGGAATGCAGAAGGTGCTTCAGGCAGCGGGGCGCGTTATAAGGACGAAAACCGACAGGGGCGCGGTGCTGCTTATTGACGACCGCTATTCAAATTATGAGTATTATTCGCTTCTGCCGGAGCATTTTTCCGGAATACATGAAAGCTCCGATATCCGCGCGGAAACGGAGGCGTTTTTCAAGTGAAGCTTAAAAACGTGCTGACTATTGGTGTTAAGCGCCTTTCCGAGCTGCTCTATCCGCCGCACGCGTTTTGCGCCGTATGCGGAGATAAGCGCGCGCAAAGGAGCGAAACCAATTTCGTATGCGCCTCCTGCCGTGAAAAGCTGCTTTCCTACGTTCGCCCCTCGGATATATGCGAAAAGTGCGGTCAGCGCCTCGGGCGCGGAAAGCATAAGTGCAGGCTTATGGCGCTTTCGGGAATAGCCTTTGCTTACCCGTATTCGTATCCCGCCGCGCGCGGAGCGGTAAGGGCGGTTAAATTCCATAATCTGCCGCAGCTTGCGAATTTGCTCGCGCCCTCGGTTGCCTCCTGCTGCCGACATTTTGCCGTTGATGTAATCGTTCCCGTTCCGCTTTCTCAAAAGCGAATGGGCGAGCGCGGGTTCAACCAGTCAATGGCGCTTGCTTTGGCGGTTGCGGAGCACTTGAGCCTCCCCGTGGACAGCGCCTCCGCAGTAAGGGTGCGCGATACTAAGGCGCAGTCGGGGCTTGCTCGTGAAAAACGCAGGGTTAACGTCGGCGGCGCGTTTGTGGCGCGCGGGGACACGCTTAACGGAAAGCGCGTTCTGCTCATTGACGATGTAGTTACAACGGGAAGCACCGCAAACGCCTGCGCAAAGGCGATTTTAGCGGCAGGCGCAAAAAGCGTATGCGTCGGAGCTGTTTGCGGAAGGTATTACGGCATAGGCAGGGGCTACCTTCGCAGGGGCGCGGTTCACGCGAAAAAAGTACATTTCATTCGCAATTAGTATCGTTAAAACGCTCTTAAAAACGCGCGTAAACTTTGTTGGATATTTTAGATGAAACGTTTCACCATTTCTATTGACTTAACCCGAAAACGGGCTTATCATACATTAACAGTTTGCTTTTACAGGTTATAACGGAACTCTGCCTGCATAAAAGCCTACTCCTCGACGCGCCGCGCGCAACGCGCGAGCGAAAAGGCGGTGTAACACTTCATGGTTTTCAAACGGTTTCTCACATGGCTCAAGCCCTATAAGGCTAAGTTTCTTTTCGGCTGGCTGCTCATCATCATCTGCCAGGCTTCGCGCATGATTCTCCCGCGCATAACGGGAATGATTGTTGACGATGTAATCCCGCAGGGCGATATGCAGCTTTTGCTTAAGCTCTGCGCAATTTTTGTCGGCTTAAGCGCGGGGCGCGCCGCCATCGTTTACGTTCGCGGTATGCTCTTTGAGAGCGTGTCGCAGAGCGTGGTTTACGACCTGAGAACGAAAATGTACTCGCATATGCAGGAGCTGTCCTACTCGTTCTATGATAAGAACCATGTGGGCGAAATCATGAGCCGTATGACGGGTGATATTGACGGAGTTCGCAACCTTGTTATGAACTTCTCCGTCGCCATGTTTGAAAGCCTCTTGATGTTCCTGTTCGCCATAATCTCTATGGCGCTGCTTTCTTGGCAGCTTGCGCTTGTCATGTTCCTGTTCTGCCCGCTGCTTGCGGCTATCGCGTGGAAGCTGCGCTCCCTTATTGCGCCCGCTCACCGCGTAATCCGCGAGCAGAATGCCGTCCTTAATACAAGAACGCAGGAGAATATTGCGGGCGTTCGCGTCGTTAAGGCGTTTGCGCGCGAGGAGTATGAAAAGGAGCGCTTCAGCGAGGACAACCTCAAGGTGCTGGAGGACAACCTTGTTGTAACCCGCATCTGGTCAAAGTATTATCCTATATTGGATATGGCTGCGGGCTTTACTACGCCTGTGCTTATCCTTGTCGGCGCGCTGCTCGTTTCGACGGGAACGCTGGGGCTTGGCTCGCTGGTTGCTGCCATCGGCTATGTGTGGATGATTGTTGACCCTATGCGCCAGCTCGCGCAGTTCGTCAATATGACCACCAACGGGCTTACCTCCTGCGAAAAGCTCATCTATTATATGGACTTCGGCAGCGAGATTAAGAACCCCGAAAAGACCGTTGAGCCTTCCGCGCGCAGGGGAGCGGTCGAGTTCCGCAATGTTTCCTTCCGCTACGGGAAGAATCAGGTTTTGCGCGATATATGCCTTTCCGTAAAGCCCGGCGAGTCCGTTGCGGTAATGGGCGCTACGGGTACGGGCAAAAGCACCTTTGTCACCCTGCTCGGGCGGTATTACGATATAGGAAGCGGCTCGCTGCTTGTTGACGGAGTGGATGTCCGTCAGCAGGATTTGCACTCGCTTCGCCGCTCGATAGGCGAGGTTATGCAGGAAACCTTCCTATTCTCGGATTCCATTTCCGCAAACATCGCCTTCGGCAGACCCGAAGCGACTATGGACGAGATTATCGCGGCGGCTAAGGTCGCTCAGGCGGATGAGTTCATCAGGGAAATGCCGCAGGGCTATGATACGATAGTCGGCGAGCGCGGGCTTGGGCTTTCGGGCGGTCAAAAGCAGCGCATAGCGCTTGCAAGAGCAATCTGCACCAACCCGCAGATTCTCGTGCTGGACGACGCAACCTCCGCTATTGATATGGAAACCGAGGCGGAGATTCAGAAGGCGCTGGGAACCGTTATGAAGGGCAGAACAACCTTCATAATTGCGCACAGAATTTCCTCCGTAAGGAACGCCGACCTTATAGTTGTGCTTGACAACAATACAATCGCCGAGCGCGGAACGCACAGGGAGCTGCTTGAAAAGAACGGGCTTTATGCGCAGATGTACCGCGACCAGACGAGCCAGTTTACGGAAACATTCCTTCCGGACGAGAAGGGAGGCGAGGAGTAATGCCAAGGCTCAGAGTTATTGACGATGAGGTTTTTGAGGCGCCCTTTGACAAGCGGCAGTTCTTCCGCCTGCTCAAGTACCTAAGCCCCTATAAGCGCGATATGGTTATCACCCTTGTGCTGATGATTGTTTCCACACTCTGCGGCCTTGCGTGGCCTTACCTTATGAGCCGCGCGATAGGCTACATTGAGGCGGGAATGAGCGCGGCGGCGGGCATCGAGATGAGCAAGGTCATCTGGCTCGTTGTCGGAATGACTATGACGGGAATCGTCGGCGCGGTCTGCCTCCGCTGGCGCGTAAGGCTGATGGATACCGCGGGAAGAAAGGCCATTGCAAAGCTCCGTCAGGACTTGTTTGACCATATTCAGGGGCTTGCGTTCACCTTCTTTGACAACAGAAGCGCGGGCAAGATAATGGTTCGCGTTATCAACGATGTCAACTCGCTCAACGACCTTTTCACGGGCGGAATTATCAACGTTCTAGTTGACTGCCTTACGCTTGTGCTGCTCGTCATAATAATGTTCGTTATCAACTGGAAGCTGACGCTCGTTGCGCTCTGCTCGCTATCACTGCTCGCGGTAATGATAGCAACGCTCCGCCGCAAAATGCGCAAGCGCTGGCAGATTGTGCGCGCAAAAACGAGCAATATGAACGGCTATCTGCATGAGAGCCTTTCGGGAATGCGCGTTACCGAAGCGTTCGTCCGCGAGGAGGTCAATCAGGAAACCTTTGAGGATACGAACTCCGATATCCGCAAGAGCTGGCTTAACGCTGTTATGCTCAATAATATGTTCTGGCCGTTCATCGACACTTTAAGCTCCCTTGGCTCTGCGGCGGTCTACATAGTCGGTCTTAACCTTATTATGGGCAATGTGCTTTCGCTTGCCGACCTGCTGGTTATCACATGGTATTTAGGCCGTTTCTGGGCGCCTATCAACAACCTGAGCAACTTCTACAATCAGGTGCTTTCGGCTATGGCGAGCATCGAGCGCATATACGAGATTATGGATACTCCGCAGGATATTGCGGACACAAGCCCCGATATGCCCGAGCTTCCGCCTATCAGCGGCAGGGTCACCTTTGACCATGTAACCTTCTCCTATGAGAAGGGAACGCCGGACGTTCTCAAGGATGTCTGCTTTGACGTAAAGCCCGGGCAGACGATAGCGCTTGTCGGGCCTACCGGCGCGGGCAAGAGAACAATAGTCAACCTTATCAGCCGCTTTTACGAGGTTACGGGCGGCGCGGTCAAGATTGACGGCTATGATGTGCGCGATGTTAAGCTCAATTCGCTCAGGCGGCAGATGTCCGTTATGCTTCAGGATTCCTTCATCTTCTCCGGAACGATTATGGACAATATTCGCTACGGAAGGCTCAACGCGACGGATGAGGAGGTCATGGATGCGGCAAAGGCGGTTCATGTGCATGACTTCATTATGAGCCTGCCATTGGGCTATCAGACGGAGGTCAACGAGCGCGGCGCAAGCCTTTCCGTTGGACAAAAGCAGCTCATTTCCTTCGCGCGCGCCCTGCTTAACGACCCGAGAATACTTATACTGGATGAGGCTACCTCGTCCATTGACACGCACACCGAGCTGCTCATTCAAAAGGCGCTGGAGGTGCTGCTCAAGGGCCGTACCTCGTTCGTCATTGCGCACAGGCTTTCGACAATTCGCCGCGCGGACTGCATAATGGTTATCTCCGACCATAACGTTCACGAGCGCGGAACGCACGAGGAGCTTATGAAGCTCGAAAACGGTCAGTATCGCGCCCTTTGCGAAGCGCAGTACAAATTTATGAACTAATCGGCGCTCCGCTTCGCTGCGCTTTCGGCGCACGTCTGCTAA
>CAZUTB010000054.1:0-8720 GCA_964622905.1 uncultured Oscillospiraceae bacterium
CGATTGGGAATAGCGTCATTGCCTTTGCGGCATCCTCTGTAAGCTCGGTCTTAGCTCCGTCAACGGCTTCTTCGTCCTGCTCGGTCTTCGCTCCGTCCTTAGGCTCTTCTGTCGCTTCGGGAGCGGGAGTTTCGGTAGGCGCGGCGGTTTCGCCGTTTTCAAGCGCCTTTTCGGCAGCTTCCTTGGCGAGGTATTCGGTAAGGTCGGGCTTAACGAACGTTCCGTCCATAATTTCGCGCATGGTCTTTACCGCGCAGGCAAACTGTGGGTCGTTCTCGTCCGCGAAAGCGTAGACGGTGTTCTTTTCCTCATCGGTATACTCGCAGACAACATCGGGCAGTATTCCTATCTTGTGAACCTTCTCGCCGTTCGGAGTAAGGTATTCATCGGAGGTGAACTGGAAGCCCGCGCCCTCCGTGCCGACGTAGAGAACAGCCTGCATAATGCCCTTGCCGAAGGTGCGCGTTCCCACAAGCGTCGCCGCTTCTCTGTCGCGCAGGCAGCCCGCCAGAATCTCGGAGCTTGAAGCCGAAAGCTCGTTCACAAGGAGGACGAGCGGAATATCAAGCTTGCCGTCCGTCGTCTTGTATACCTCCTCGACGACGCCCCTGTTCATAGCCGTGCAGACAACGCCCTCGTCAAGGAACAAATCCGCAATGCTCACAGCGTCGCTGACCCATCCGCCGCCGTTGTCGCGCAGGTCAAGGATTATGCCCTTTGCGCCAAGGGCAATCATTGTGTAAATTGATTCCGCAAGCTCTGTGCTGCTGTCGCCGCTGAAGGCGTAAAACGCTATGTACGCAATATCGCCGTCAAGCATTTTTTCATCAACAAGGTTTTCGCTTACAGCCTCGCGGTTCATTGTAAACTCAAGCGTTTCGCTTCCGCGCAGGATTGTAAGCGTTACCGGCTCGCCCTCAACTCCGCGCATTATCCTTACAGCCTGATTGAGCGTTGAGTAGTTCACGTCAAGGTCGTCAACCTTGATAAGGTAATCGCCGCGCCTTAGCCCCGCAGCCTCGGCGGGCGTATTCTTGAACGCGCGGGTTACAAGCACAAGCTCGGTCTTCGGGTCGCCAAGAAGCATAAGCCCTACGCCCACATAATCGCCCTTATCCGACTCCCACATTGTCGCAAAATCCTCGGGAGAATAGTAAAAGCTGTATATATCCTTAAGCCCCGCGAGCAAGCCGACCTTCGCCATTTCCATCATGGCGTCCGTGTCCGGCTCTATATAGTAGTATTTTTTGATGTACTGGTACATCGCCTCGAGGTCGTTGTACTTCTGGTATTCGTCATAGAGCGATTTCGGAATAGTTATGGTTCCCTCCTCCGCAAGCGCGCAGGCGGGAAGGAGCATAGTCAGCGCCAGCAAAAGCGCCAAAAGCTTTTTCATAGGTTGTCCTCCGGTTATCTTATTGTGCTTTGCCTGTCGGTAATGCACTTCTTCAGCTCATAGAGAATCTTGAAGGTCACCGCGTCCTCAAATTTGCGCAGGTCAAGCCCGATAAGCCGCTGCACCTTGTCAAGGCGATATACAAGGGTGTTGCGGTGAATGTAGAGCTGGCGCGCGGTATCGGAAAGGTTCAAATCCTTGCGGAAGAACATTTCAATGGTGAAAAGCATTTCCTCGTTTATCAGCCGCGCGGTTTTGCGGTTGAATAAAAGCGCGTGATAGTGCTGAGCGGTGTCCTGCGGAATTTCCATCAGGAGGCGCTCGAGCATAAGCTTGCGGAAGATGAAAATATGCTCGTCGGGTCTGAAAACCTTGCCGACGTCAATTGCCCTCTGCGCCTCGCGATAGCTTTCGCCAAGGGCGGAGAGCGTCTGGCGCGTTTCGCCGATTCCAACGGTCAGGGAAAGCCCCGTTTCCGTAAGCACAGTTTCGATAACGGCGCCGGTGAATTCCTCCAGGTCGTCCGGCTCCTCCATCTGTGCCATGTCCTTTAGCAGCACCACGGTATGGCGGTCAAGCTCGACAAGCGTATCGCCGTCGGAAACGGGCACAAGGTTTGTAAGCACGGTTATTGCGGACTCGGCGCGCGGCTGAGTTGCCTGAAAGAGAATAACGCAGCGCTGCTTTTCAAGGTCTATGTGATGCTCCTGCGCAAGCAGCTCTAAGTCTGCGCCCGAAACCTCCTCCTTGATTGCGCGGCGGTAAACGCCCGTTTCATCAAGGATGGGCGAGGTTGAGGAGAGGATGTTGGTCATCATGCTGTCAACCATCAGCAGCACGTCGCCTGCGGTTCCGTCCGCCTGCTGCGCCATAAGGATTACGTTGCTGTCCGCCGAGAGGGGCAGAAACACATTCCCGTACATCGGCACGGGCGTCATCGTTCCTATCGGCATATCGGGAAGCACGAACTGCCCGCCGCCCGTCGGGTAAAGGCACATACCGTTCCTGTCCAGTATAAATACGGGCATTGAGAGCCTGCTCAGCGCCTGTTCAAATTCTGTGGTCATAATGCTGTCGTAAAGCAACACGCCACACTCCCTTCAATAATAAGTAGCCGCTTTTCAGAATTGCGCACGGCAAAGCAAACGAGTTTTCCTCATAAGCAGTATACCACATAACTCGCGGCTTAAAAAGAATGAAATGTGAACATTCCGAAAATTACGAAAATCGCGGAAAATTTGTCTTAAAGCGGTTTGTTCTCTGCGGCTTGCTCTTTTCAGCCGCGCAAAGCCTTGAATTTGCTTTCAAACGCCGATTTTTGGTTTTCGGCGGTAAAATTGCGGTTTTCGGCGCGGTATATGGGAATAATACGGAGGCGCGCCATTCCGTTTTATCAAAAGGTGTTGTATAATAATGTTCTACCCGCGCGAAAGCGCATAACGATGAATTATTGGAGGTATCGCCTTGTCACCGTATCAGACAGACGCAGAAGCGCTCGCAAAGGAGCTTAAAACCGATGTCCGCCGGGGCATAAGCAATGACGAAGCCGCCGAAAGGCTTAAGGCAAACGGCAGAAACGAGCTGGCGCAGAAGAAGAAAAAAACCTTCCTCCAGCGCTTCCTTGCGCAGTTCAAGGATGTAATGATAATTATTCTGCTTGTCGCGGCGGCGGTTTCCTTCGCCGTTGCAATATCGCAGGGCGATTCGGGCGAGCTGATAGAGCCCGTGCTGATACTCGTTATCGTCATTCTCAACGCGCTCATGGGCGTTATGCAGGAGAGCAAGGCGGAAAAGGCGCTTGACGCGCTCCAAAGCCTGAGCGCTCCGCACGCAAGGGTTATCCGCTCCGGCGTTGAGCGCAAGATTGACTCAAAGGAGCTTGTCGCAGGCGATATTGTGCTGCTTGAGGCGGGCGATTTCATTCCCGCAGATTTGCGGCTTTTCGAGTCCGCGTCCTTCAAGAGCGAGGAGAGCGCGCTGACCGGCGAGTCCGTTCCGAGCGATAAGGACGCAAAGGCGACCTTTGACAAGGAGGTTCCGCTCGGCGACCGGGCAAATATGGCATATTCCGGCTGCTCCGTCAGCTACGGGCGCGGGCGCGGAATCGTTGTGTCAACGGGAATGAACACCGAAATGGGCAAGATTGCGGGGCTGCTGGAGGGCGAAAAGGAAACGCAGACTCCGCTCCAGAAGCGCCTTGCGCACCTTGGGGTTATGCTTGGCTATGTCGCGCTTGCCGCCTGCGCAATCGTGTTCGTTGTCGGCTTGATAAACGGGCTTAAGCCGCTGGATATGTTCATGGTTGCGGTTTCGCTTGCAGTTTCCGCTATTCCCGAGGGTCTTCCCGCGATTGTCACAATAGTGCTTTCTATGGGCGTTACTCGCATGGTTAAGCGCAACGCCATTATCCGCAGGCTTCCCGCGGTTGAAACCTTGGGCAGCGCAAGCGTTATCTGCTCCGATAAAACCGGAACGCTCACCCTTAACCGAATGACGCTTATGGAGGCATACAGCGCCGAGAAGGATTTGACCGAGAAGATAAGCAATGACAACACCGAGCCTGTGCGCCGCCTGCTCATGCTGGGAACGCTCTGCTCGGACGGCAGCGTTGTTTATGAGGACGATAAGGAAAAGCACCTCGGCGACCCCACCGAAACCTCCATCGTGCTTGCCGCGATGAAGAACTCGATGACCAAGCAGGAGCTTGCGATGAAGTATCCCCGCCTTGGCGAGATACCCTTTGATTCCGACCGCAAGTGCATGACAACAATCCACACTATTGACGGAAGGCTCACCGCGGTTGTCAAGGGCGGCTTTGACGTTATCAAGGATAAGTGTGTCAGCGGCGACCTTGAAAAGGCTGAGCGCGTCACCAACGAGATGAGCGCCCGCGCCCTCCGCGTGCTTGCCGTTGCCGTCAAGGAGCTTAAGACGATGCCCGAAGCCATCTCGCCGGAAACGATGGAATGCGGTCTTACGCTTGTGGGGCTTGTGGGAATGATTGACCCGCCGCGCCCCGAGGCGCGCGAGGCAGTCAAGGTTTGCCGCGCCGCGGGAATAAAGCCCGTAATGATTACCGGCGACCACGTTGTTACCGCCTCAGCAATCGCCCGCGACCTTGGAATTTTGCAGGACGGCGACCGCGCGATAACCGGAATGGAGCTTGCAAAGCTCTCCGACGAGGCCTTCGCGAAGGAGGTTTCCGAAATATCCGTTTACGCCCGCGTTTCGCCCGAGGATAAGATTCGCATCGTCAAGGCTTGGCAGAACAGAGGTCAGGTTGTTTCCATGACGGGCGACGGAGTCAACGACGCGCCTGCCCTAAAGGCGGCTGACATCGGCTGCGCTATGGGAATCACCGGAACGGACGTTGCCAAGGGCGCTGCTGATATGACGCTTACGGACGACCGCTTTGACACTATCGTCGAGGCTGTCCGCGAGGGCAGAGGCATTTATGATAACATAAAGAAGGCTGTCGCCTTCCTGCTCGGAACGAATATCGGCGAGGTAATTACGGTTTTCGCCGCAATGATGGCGCTCCATGTAAGCCCGCTGCTCTCAATGCAGCTGCTCATGATTAACCTTGTTACGGACAGCCTTCCCGCGCTTGCCCTCGGCATGGAGGCGGTTGAGCCGGACGTTATGAACCGCCCGCCCAAGCCGAAGGACGAAAGCATTTTCGCGCACGGGCTTGGCGCGAGGATTGCGTTCCAGGGTCTGCTTTTCGCCGCGCTGACGCTTCTCGGCTTCCTTTTCGGCACGGGCTTTACCTTTGCGGGGCTTAATCAGAATGAGGCGCTGCTTGCGCAGGGGCGCACAATGGCGTTCATAGTGCTTGCATTAACTCAGGTTTTCCACGCCTTCAATATGCGCTCAGACCGCTCGCTGTTCAAGGTCGGCGTTTTCACAAACAAGTATCTTACAGGCGCTGCCGCGCTCTCGATTCTCCTTGTTGCGCTGGTGGTGTTCGTTCCCTTCCTGCAAGGTCTGTTCGGGCTTACGGCGCTCAGCACCCGCCTCTATCTTATCGCGCTCGGGCTTTCGCTCGCGCCGATACCGGTATTAGAAATCTGCAAGCTTGTAGGATTGATTAAACATCACGAACACCACGAGCATAAGAAATAATCATTCCTAAAAGAATTATTGGTAACTGGACAGAGTATAGCCGAGATGCTATACTCTGTTTAGCATTACTGCACACTAATCGAATAATACGGAGGTAGACCATGAGCGGAATTAAGCTGCCGGACATAAGCGAAATGAAGGCGGAGAGCGGCGAGGACGGGTTGAAATACTTTAGGCTGCCCGATGCAAGGGTTATCGGAAAAAGCATGAGATGCCCGCTTGATGGGAACGCGCCGAACCCGATTCCCGCGTTCTGGGGGAAATGCATTGACGAGGGGCTGCTCGATATTGTCAAGACCCCTGCGCGGCTTATGCCCGCAATGCTCGGCTTTACGGATGATTTCGACGCGAAAACGAACACCTTTCTGTATATAGTCGGCGCGCTCTTCCCCGCGGGAACGCCCGTTCCGGAGGGATGCGCCTTCCGCGATATCCCCGCAACCGTCGTTGCAAGGGGCGCTTACGGCAAGTGGCTTGACGACTGCCGCCCGTTATGGGAGGCTGACGGCTACGAGTGGAGCGGCGGGGAGGGGCAGAGCTGGAACTCGGAGCTGTATCTTGACAACGAAAGTACGGACGGCTTCCGGCTGCTATGTGCAGTCAAAGAAAAGTAATAGCATGAATAAATCCCTCTGCGTGCGGCACAAGCCGAAAAGCGCGGAGGGATTTTTCATATACGGAGGGAAACGGCGAGGATGGCGTTATGCTTAATGGAATAAGCACACAAGATTGAGCGCGCCTGCGAAAGTGAAATGTTTGCGATAGATTCTGTTCCGTTAAATATCTGCCGTACTGCCTGATTATGTATGTGTGAATATCAATTCCTGCATCGGATTTGCAATTTTCGAGATAAATAGTATAATAGGCTCGTTTGGAGCTGATATTATGGCAGATAAAAACACACATCTTCTTTTTGTATACGGCACGCTGATGCGCGGGCGCAGGGCGGAGCATTTTCTGCACGGCTCGCGCTTTGTCGGGCGCTGTGTGCTGAGCGGCTACGGTATGTACAGCCTCGGCGAATATCCCGCCATCATTCCGCAAAAGGGCGGGACGGTGCTTGGCGAGGTTTTCGCGGTGAGCGATAAAGCCCGCGACGAGATGGACGAATATGAGGACGAGGGCGAGCATTATGTCCGGCGCGAAATCTGCGCGTCGAACGGAAGCGAAACGATAAAAGCGGAAGCGTATATCTACATACTTCCGCTTGACGGCCGCGAATTCATCCCGCTTTCAGCCTCGCCGTAGGGCGGAGAGGACGCTCTTTCGGGGCTTGGGGACGCGGAGAGAATCAGCCATTGGCTCGCCGAAAAGGATATGATAGACCCCGAAACGAGGTAGGGACGGATTCAATTGCCGAGAGCAACATAGCTTAATATTCGCTCGCCTGCCACGCTGAAGGTATGTGACATTTACGCTGTTGCTATGCATCTCGGCTGCCTCGTCACCCGCAACGGTAAAACTGTGTTTTCCTGCCCTGTACCGCGTAAAATCATGCATGGGGTATGTATATGGTATGTGCGGGTTACGGCGGACGCACTGAGTAGCGCCCCTACGCTGTTGTTGGATGCTGCTTCTTATAACTAAACCGCAGGCGGTATGATTTGCGAAACAGGAACGCCTTTACCTGCTTACACAGACGCATTTGCCGTCACGCCTGTTAATCTCGCTTTTGACCTTCTGCAAATAAATTATCTTTTCCCATTCCCAAAACATATGGGTTGGAATCGTAAACATACGAAAAATCCAAGAATTCCGCGCGGGCGCGGTCGTCGTTCATAATTCTGCGGAGGATTTCGCGCGGGATTGTTCTTGCGTAAGCGCCGGGACCCGCCATTTGTATATCGGTAAGCCCGCAGCCTTCCATTGCCGCCTTCAATTCGTCGGGCATGAACAGATATGTTATGGGCCAAGGCGCTCCGCCGTTTTCATACTCGCGAATCTCTTCCTCGCCGCCCGAAAGCCCGTCCCTGAGGGTCTTTTTCAATGCACTTTCATCGAAGGAAAAGCCATCCGCGAGCGCTTTCTCGTTCTCAATCAAGTATTTCACGAACGGGTCGGGGCTGTCGTCGGAAAGGATGAACCGGTTCTTCTGAATCGGGTTTGCGAGATAAGGCAGATACCCAAGGCGGCTTGAAACGCTTAGGAGAACCCGCTTTTTCGCTATGCGGATAAGCTCCCTTATAACCTCGTTCTGCTTGGGATATGTGTAAGAAATTGGCGCGTCAAATGATAAAACGAGGTCAAACTCGCCGTCCGAATACGCCGACAAATCCTCCAGCGAGCCTTTTACAAAGGTAATTTTGTCAGCAGCTCCCGCCTTCTGCGCAAGCTCCCGCGCCTTTTCGAGCATCGGCTCGGATATGTCAAAATGCGTCACTCGAATGCCATGCTTTGCAAGCGGAATTGAGAACCTTCCGCAACCCGCTCCGCCGTCAAACGCGGTTTCAACACCTTCAAGCGATGAAAGCAGGCGGCGCTCAAGGTGATATTTCTGCACTATATCGTCAATAAAGGTTTCCTCACGGTGGCTTTCCAGCTCGCCCTTGTCGGGCTGATTCCACAGCCGTTCGGATATCAGGCGGCAAATGCCGCCGCCGAAATCAGTTGTAATATTCTTTGACATATGCTTCCTTCTCCAAATCGTATATTTCGCGGTAGGGCTTGCCGTCCTCGTACTGCCAAAGCGTTATGAGCGCAGGCTTTGCGCGGTACATATTCTCGGTTGGCAGCTTTGAATACGCATCATACGAGCCGCTGTATGCCGCGCGGTACTTTTCAGTTATTTCGGCGCACTCGGGCGACAGCGGCGAGCCTAGGCGCTCCGCCACAGCCTCAACGGATACATTCGAGAAGGAGAGCGCAATCCGACTGTTTATCTCCATTTGCTTTGCTTTGAGCAGATTTGTGTCCGTCTGAAAATAGAAGGCGCGCTTCAGAACGATTACGCTCATCGCGCGAGCCGTAACCCTGCCCTCCGCCGCCGTCGCCAGAACCATTATTTGCTTACCGCCAAAGCCCTCAAAAAGCTTTTCGAGCCTGTTTGAAAAAGTCATGTCTGTCATACCAACCTTCAAAAACTCTTACACTTACATTTTGCAATAAACCGAAGCAGGCTCGCTTGCGCCGAACGCGAAGCGTAGCGCTCTTTGGGGAAGTAAAGAAGGGGCGCGCCGCCCCTTCTTTCATAATCCGCAGG
>CAZUTB010000055.1:0-8691 GCA_964622905.1 uncultured Oscillospiraceae bacterium
TTTCTCGTCCATGCGTCCTCCTTATGTATATGCCCTCAGCGCATTCCAACCTCGTCAAGGGCTGTTCTTATCGCGTTTGCGCTGAAATGAAGCGAGCGGCACTCGTCATCGTCAAGCGCTATATCAATCTTTCGGCTTACTCCGCCGATTCCCACCCTGCACGGGAGGGAGAGGCAGACGTTGCTAATTCCCATTTCACCCGTAAGCAGGGTTGAAACGGTCAGAATGCTGTTCTCATCGCGGAGGATTGCCTCGCAGATGCGCTTTACCGCAACCGCTACGGCGTAGAAGGTAGCGCCCTTCTTCGAGATTATCTCCTGTGCGCTTCCGCGAACCAGCTGCAAGTATTCCTTTTCGTCCTTTTCGCTGTCCCACTTGGGGAAGCAGAGCTGATTATCCCCATAGCCGTGCAGAGGCATTCCCGCAATGGTTGTAAGGCTCCATGCCGCGAACTCGCTTTCGCCGTGCTCGCCTAGGATGTAGGTGTGAATATTGCGCGGGTCAATGCTTGCGCGCTGCGAAAGAAGATACCTAAGGCGCGAGGTGTCAAGCACCGTTCCGCTGCCTATAACCCGCTCGGGCGGGAAGCCGCTTATTTTAAGGGCGGCGTAGGTAAGCACGTCGCAGGGGTTCGTTACCATAAGTATTATCGTGTCGGGCGCGTTCTTCGCAATCTCCGGAATGATGGAGCGCATTACGGCAATATTCCTTCCGTTCAGCTCCATGCGGCTCTCCCCGGGCTTCTGCCCAACGCCCGCGGAAACGATAACTATATCGGAGTCCTTCAAATCCTCATACGTTCCGCCGTATATCTCGGCAGGCGGAAGCAGCGGGATTCCGTGGCGGAGATCCATAACCTCGCCGTCCACCTTATCCCTGTTAAGGTCGATAAGCACAATTTCCTGCGCAAGCCCGCTGAGCAGCAGGGTATACGCGGTGGTAACTCCCACCTGACCCGCGCCGACAACGGCTATCTTGTTTCCCTGTTTTGAATCCCTTGCCATATTTATCCCTCCCTATACTCCCGAAAGGTCGAAATCGGGCGTGTACTTGGCATCCGCAGCCGTAAGCTCCTGAGTATAGCCCTCCAGCCCGAGAAAAAGCATATGCTCCTCCACCCTTGCATACTCGCGCGCGGAAAGCCTGCGCTCAAGCCCCTTAACTCCCGCGTCGCGCACAGGGATATACTGCCCCATAAGGCTTACCGGAATACCCTCAAAGCGCTCGGCAATTATGTCAAGCACGCGGCAGGCGTCGCCGGTACAGCCCGGAAGCACAAGAAGGCGAATCAGCGTGCCCGAAAGCATTCGCCCATTATCGTTATACACGGGTTTGCCCGTCTGCGAAACCATTTCCTCAATAGCCGAAACGGCGGCGGACGGATAATCCTCCGCGCCCATAAGGAGCTTTGCAAGGCGCGCGGAAGCTGTTTTGAAATCGGGAAGATAGATATCGACAAGCCCTCGGAGCGCCCGCAGGGTTTCAACTCGCTCATAGCCGCCGCTGTTCCATATAACAGGAACGGGAGGGCGGTACAGCTCAAGCGCCTTTATTATGGCGGGAACGAACTGCGTTCCGGTAACCAAGTCCACGGACTCCGCTCCGTCCTCCTCAACCAGCCGCCGAATATCCTCCGCAAGCCTTTCCGCGCTCACCTTTTTGCCGAACGCCTCATGGCTCACATTATAATTCTGGCAGTAAACGCACCCAAGGGTGCAGGAGGAAAAGAACACCGCGCCCGTGCCCTTTTCACCCGCAAGGCACGGCTCCTCCCAGCGGTGAATCATGCACTTTGCGATAACGGGGTCCGTCCCGATGCGGCAAAAGCCGCTTCCGCTTTCGGCAGTCCGCAGGGCGTTGCAGCGGCGCGGGCAAAGCGAGCAGAGCATATTTTACTTCGCCTCGGGGATTCCGTGTTCCTTCAGGAACGCGAAATAGTCGTCATGGTTGCGCTTCAATAATTCGGGAGTGTTGAGCGAATACGGGCAGCGGGACTTGCAGCTTCCGCAGCCGATGCAATTCTCAATTTGGTGCATTTTCCTTTGAAATTCGGGAGTAGTGAACGTGCTTACCGGCGCGCGGCGAAGCATAAGCGATATTCTCGCGCAGTTGTCAATCTCGATTCCCGCAGGGCAGGGCTTGCAGTAGCCGCAGCCGCGGCAGAAATCGCCGCAAAGCTCCAGCCTGTCGCGCTGTACCGTTTCCATCAGCTCGGAGGTCAGCTCGGCGGGGCTTACAATAAGCTCCGCAAAATCCGCAAGCTCCTTCTCCCGCTGTATTCCCCAGAGCGGGAGCGCGTTTTCAAACTGCGCAAGATACGCAAACGCCGCCCTTGCGTTGGTGATAAGCCCGCCTGAAAGCGCCTTCATGCAGAGGAAGCCGACGTTTTTCTCCATGCAGAGCTTTACAAGCGCCTCCTCCTTCTCGCCCGAAAGGTAGGAGAAGGGGAACTGCAAGGTATCGTAAAGCCCGCTCCTTACCGCCTCGTCTGCAACGGCAAGGCGATGATTGGATATGCCGATAAAGCGAATCTTGCCCTGCCTTTTCGCCTCAAGCATTGCCTCGTACATTCCCGTTCCGTCGCCCTCGCGGTAAATCTGCGGCGGGTTATGGAACTGATAGATGTCAATATAATCCGTTTTGAGCATTTTCAGGCTCATCTCAAGGTCTTCCCAAAGCTCCTCGGGCGTTTCCGCCATGGTTTTTGAAGAAATAATTACCTCGGAGCGCTTATTTGCAAACGCAAGCCCGAGCTTTTCCTCGCTGTCCGTATACGCCCTTGCGGTATCAAAAAAGCGGATTCCCGCATCATAGGCCGCCCGAAGGAGGCTTACAGCGTCGCTGAGGCTGCGCCGCTGAACGGGCAGCGCGCCGAACGCGCAGCGGGGAACTGTGATTCCCGTGCGCCCAAGGGTAACATTCTTTACGTTAATTTCCTGCCCCAAGCTGTTCTTCATCAGTATTCCCTCCCGCCGTCATCCTCGGCAGCATCTTCGCTTTCGCGCTTTTCCCAATTATCGAAGCTGTAATCGTCCGCCTTGAACCTGTCGGCAAGCGAGGAAAGCTCGCCGCGCTCGACAACCGTATTCGTTCCAAGGCAGGCGGAGCATTTATAGCCGCACTCGGGGCAGACGCAGCTTTCCCTGTCGTCCTCATGAATCATAAAAACCCCTTCGCAGAACGGGCATCCGCAGCGCATATATTTTCCTCCCGTCAAACGTTAATCTTAAACCATTCACCCTTGGTAAAGCGGCGGTAAACAAGGGTCATTCTGACCGCCATGTCAACAAAGCTTGCGCACCACGCGCCGATAAGGTCCGCGCCCAGAAGATTTATGAAGCTCCACGCAAGCACGGGACGGATAACCATTACGCAGAGCATCATAACGCGCGCTACATACTTTGTATCTCCCGCTCCGCGCAGGCAGCCCGAAATGACGACGGAGGTTGTCTGCA
Source organism: uncultured Oscillospiraceae bacterium (assembly GCA_964622905.1). Taxonomy (GTDB): domain Bacteria; phylum Bacillota; class Clostridia; order Christensenellales; family Aristaeellaceae; genus STF2-37. Next base: position 3,456 of record CAZUTB010000055.1, read on the forward strand.
TAGGCTGGAACAGGGCGACGATTATCATAACCTGCGCCGAAAGCGCTATTACATCCGCTTCATCCGTAAACAGCTCCACAAGCGGATAGCGGAGGGCTAAAAGCACTCCAATCCTCTGCGCCGCCTTTCCGTAGAGCTGTGAAAGGTCGGGGCGCTTTTTCCCCAGCATCTGCCCTACAAGCGAGGTTCCCGCCGCGCCTATTCCATCGCCGATGGAGAAGGTCAGGTTCAGGAACTGCATACATATCTGGTGGCTGGCAAAGGGCATTGTTCCGAGGTCGGCAACTATCCTTGCGTAAAGGAAGAAGCCTACCCTAAGGGCAACCTGCTCAATCATCGCGTTGCCGCCAACCTTGCCGATAGCGGCAATTGTCGCCTTATCCGGCTTCCACGAATCGTGCCGCGAAAGATGCAGGAAGCTGCCCGCCGAGCGCGAGCCGAGGACGGAGAAGAGCGCCATTATTCCGCCTACTCCGTAGCCGATAACGGTTGCTATTGCCGCTCCGCGAACCCCAAGCGCGGGAAAGCCGAGCTTCCCGCCTATCAGGAGATAGTTGAAAACAACGTTGACAAGGTTTCCGGTAACGTTGACCTGCATCGTTATCTTCGTTTTGCCAATTCCGCGCTGAGCGGCGCAGATGCACATTGTAAGCGCGTTTATGGGCAGACCCCACGCTATTATTGTAAAGTAATCGGACGCCATGTCAACAGTATCCTGCTTAGCTCCCGCAAGCAGCATAAGCTCGCGCGAGAAGCCGACGCCGACTATTACGGCTATAACGCTGATGCCGGAAAGCAGAAGCAGGGCGTTGCGGAGGGTCTGGTTTGCTTCCTTTTGAAGCCCCTGCCCCTTGCGCCTTGCCACAATTGCGGTAACGCCTATGTTCATTGCGAAGAAGATTGCAAGCAGCAGCATTCTCGGCTGACCGGTAAGCCCTACCGCGGAGATTGCAGCCGAGCCGAGAGTCCCTACCATCATTGTGTCCACAGAGCCTATAAGGCTTTGCAGCACCATTTCCATCACGGAGGGAAGCGCAATCCTCGAAACCTCGCCGTAGGTATCCTTTGCGCTCGGCAGCTCGCCAAGCCTGTCCTTTTCCTTAACCATGCCCTCGGGCATAAAAAAGCGCTTAACCTTACCCATTGCTTCTCCTTATGTATAACCCAGCGAGGCGGAAAGAGCCCTCGCGCGCGGGATGATAAACCGATTATAACATAAAAAACGTTTCATGCTCGTTTTGTTTCGTGTTTTCGCTGTTTGCGGGACGGCTTTACGCAAATCCCGTTTCGTGCTATCATTAACGGGCAGCGCAGAGCGGAAATTGTGATGAAAGTATCAGCCCGCAAGCGCAGCAAGCATTGCACTTTGCAAATTGCGGCGGATAAAGCCGAAAGGCTGAGCCGTTTACTTTTATGAGATAATTCATCAGTTTTTGAAAAGGAGGGAAACAAAATGAGCGAAGAACCTAACATTGACACTCAAAACGATATCAACACTCAAAGCGAAAAGCCGAAGCTTAAGCGCTCTACGCTTATCGCTCTTTTGGTTTCCTCTCTGATGGCGCTGATTGCGCTGATAGTGTTTTTTGCGGTGCTGTTCGCGCCCGCTGCGGATAACAGCGGCGAAGTGAAGCCGACACGAGTTCCCGTAACTCCCACGCCCTCGCCCGTTCCGACGGAAATTGTGCTTTCCTCAAACGCGATAGCTCAGCCTAACGGCATTCTTATTACCGAGCCGCCGCTTTCCGAAAGGGCTGCCGAAAACCTTGTAGAGGCGGCGGAGGCGGAGGGAATACCGCTGCTTGTAAACAAGACCCATCCCCTCGGCGCGGATTACATTCCCGAAAGCCTTGTGCTTTTATCCAACTACGTTCAGATTGAGGGAGTAACCCTTATAGACGATACCGCAGCAGCGAACCGCGACGCGGCGCTTGCGCTTGTGAAAATGCTTGACGCGGCAGTAAAGCAGGGCGTAAGCGGCTGGCAGATTGAGGAGGCTTACCGCTCCTATGAAACGCAGGCGGCGCTTTGGCAGGAAAAATATGATTACTATATAAACGATAAGGGCTACAAGGAAAGCAAGGCGAAATCGTCAACGGACAAGCGCGTTTCGCCCGCGGGCACAAGCGATTATCAGACGGGGCTTGCCTTCCGCCTTTCAGTAAAGGGCAAGTCCTTCCAGAACTCATCAAACTATAAATGGCTCGTCAAAAACGCGATGAATTACGGCTTCATCATAAGGTTTACCGCGGAAAAGGAAGCGGTAACGGGAATGACCGCCGAGCCTTGGCATATAAGGTATGTGGGCGTAGGGCACGCGCGCGAGATGGATATTTACGCGCTTTCGCTCGAGGAATATGTTCAGAAGCGCGAAAAGCAGCTTACAACGAATTAAGCTTGTCAAAAAAGTATTTTGACAAGCTTTCGCTGCATCCCCAAAGCAGCAATCAGATTCTTTGATAAACTGATACAATACATTTACTTTTCATATTGCGCCGAATTTATGTGCATATTTCACGAAAGCAGAGCGAAAATATCTCTGCTCCGGCGTATTGCCGCGCAGTCGCTTAGGCGGTATAATTCAGATGAAATTAATGTGTTGCCCATCACAACAGGCGGAGGCATTTATGGTAACAATCAAGGACATTGCCGCGAAATGCGGCGTATCGGTGTCCACAGTAAGCAAGGCGCTCAACGGTTACAGCGACGTAGGCAAGGACACCGTTGAAAGAATCCGTTCGCTTGCGCACGAAATGGGCTATCAGCCCAACGGGCAGGCGCGCGCCTTAAAGACCAACCGCACCTACAATTTAGGGCTGCTCTACTACATAAAGCTGGGGCAGGGAACGGGAATGAGCCAGGCTTATTTTTCCGAAATCCTGAACGCTTTCCGCGCAAAGGCGGAGAGCTACGGCTATGATATAACCTTTATAAGCAAGAATATCGGCGCGTCAAACCGCAGCTTTCTTGAGCACTGCCATTACCGCTGCGTTGACGGAATAGCGATAATCTGCGCGCAGTTTGAGGATGACGAGGTTCAGGAGCTTTTAAGGAGCGACATCCCCTGCGTAACAATAGACTACGTTCACCCGAGGGCGAGCGCGATACTTTCCAATAATCAGCAGGGTATGCGCCTTTTGGTCGCGCGGGCTTATCAGCTCGGGCACAGAAGGATTGCCTTCATTCACGGAACTCCGCACACTCCCGTTACCAACGAGCGCATTCGCGGCTACCGCGAGGGGCTGCAGTCGGTGGGGCTTGGCTTCAATCAGGATTACCTTGTTCAGGCAGATTTTAACGATATGGATTTATGCGCGCAGAAGACCGCGCAGCTTATGCGACTTTCTCAGCCGCCCACCTGCATTCTCTGCCCCGACGATTACAGCGCAATGGGCGCGCTTCGGCAGCTGCGCAGAACGGGCTACTCCGTTCCCGACAGCGTGAGCATATGCGGCTTTGACGGAATAACGCTTTCGCAGATTGTTTCGCCTACGCTCAGCACAATAAGGCAGGACACTCAGACTATGGGCGCGCTCTGCGCCGAGCGGCTTATAAAGCGCATTGAGATGGGAAGCCAGCAGAAATCGCTGCCGCTTTCCGACAGAATGCACATACCGGTTCAGTTCCTTGAGGGCGAAACCCTCGGGAAGTGCAGGCTATGAGGATACTGATAAGCGCGTGCCTGCTCGGGCTGTGCTGCCGCTATGACGGTGCGGGCAAGCTGAGCGGGGACGCGCTTTCGCTTATGAAAAAGCACGAGCTAATCCCCTTCTGCCCCGAAATCTACGGCGGGCTGCAAACCCCGCGCGAGCCGGCGGAAATACGCGGCGGTCGCGTTGTAACGGCGAGCGGAAGGGACGTAACGCGGGAATACAAAAAGGGCGCGGAGGAAGCGCTCAAGGCGGCAAAGGCGCTCGCCTGCGCCTGCGCCGTTTTGCAGGACAGAAGCCCCTCCTGCGGCTACGGAGAAATTCACAACGGGCATTTTGACGGCGGGCTTACCGAGGGAAACGGGCTGACAGCCGCTCTGCTTGCGGAAAACGGAATCAAAGTAATCCCGATTAGCAGGGCTGTTAAAGCTTTAGCCGAGTTGGAGGAGCAATGTACGATTATCTGATAGTCGGCGCGGGGCTTTTCGGCTCCGTATTCGCCTGTGAAGCGGTCAAGCGCGGGAAGCGCTGCCTTGTTGTCGAAAAGCGCGGGAATATAGGCGGCAACGTCTATACAAAGATAGAAAACGGGATAATAGTGCATGAGTACGGAGCGCACATATTCCACACGGATTCAAAGGAAGTATGGGACTATGTAAACGCGCTTGTGCCGTTTGGCAAATATACCCACAGAGTTTCGGCAAGCTTCATGGGCAGGCGCTACACTCTCCCCTTCTGCATGAAAACCTTTAACGAGCTTTGGGGAGTGACCACTCCGGAAGAAGCGAAAAGGATTATCAGCGAGCAGTCCTGCGCGGATGGCAAAAGCCTTGAACAGCACGCGATATCAATGGTCGGGCGCGACGTTTACGAGCGCCTTATCAAGGGCTACACCGAGAAGCAGTGGGGGCGAAGCCCGAAGGAGCTGCCCGCGGAGATAATCAAGCGAATCCCGCTCCGCTTCACCTATGACGACAGGTATTTTTCGGACGAGTACGAGGGAATCCCCGAGGGCGGCTACACTCCGCTTATTGTAAAGCTGCTGAGCGGCTGCGAGATTATGCTCGATACGGACTACCATAAAAACCGCTCCGAGCTGAATACTCTCGCAAAAAAAACGGTCTACACGGGCGCGATAGACGAGTACTTTGATTATGAATTCGGGCGGCTTTCGTGGCGAAGCCTTCGCTTTGAGAGGGAAGCGCTGCCGCTTGAGGATTTTCAGGGCGCGGCGGTTGTGAACTATACGGACAGGGAAACGCCGTTTACGCGGATTATTGAGCACAAGCACTTTATGAAGGAGTGCGCAAGCGGCGCGCTGACCGAAATAACCCGCGAATATCCCGCAGAGTACGCGGGAAGCGCAGAGCCGTACTACCCCGTTGCGGACGCGGAAAGCAAAAGGCTTATGCAAAAATACGCGGAAAGAGCCGCTGCGGAGCAGACTGTAATCTTCGGCGGGCGGCTCGGGACGTACTCATACCTTGACATGGACGACGTTATCCTCTCGGCGCTGACCCTTGCAAAAAAGGAGCTTAACGAAAAGTAAGCGGCTTGCGAAAAAAGCTTGCAGGAAAAAGGGAAAC
>CAZUTB010000056.1:0-4415 GCA_964622905.1 uncultured Oscillospiraceae bacterium
CTCTGCCGCCCCGAGGAGCGGTATCTATACCGCTTCCTTGCGAGTTTTCTGCCCGATCAACCGCAGGGTGAACAAGAAAACTCGGAAACTCGCTGTGCGTCTGCCTTGGCAGACGTGCAGCGAAAAGTCTGCTTATTTAAGTCAAATTGCTTGACAGCCGTTTTCGTGATTGTATAATAAGTAGGTGTAAACAAAACATGATTGCGTCCGCGCGCGGCGCGGCATAACGAACGGGAGGCGTGACAGGAATGGAAATTAAAGTGGCGTTAAGACAGGAACGCAAGGCTAAGCCGAGCGACGAGAGCAAGCTGGGCTTCGGCAAGGTATTTACGGACCATATGTTCCTTATGAGCTATGACAAGGAAAACGGCTGGCACGATGCGAAGATTGTCCCCTACGGACCTTTCGCTATGGAGCCTTCCTCCATGGTGTTCCATTACAGCCAGAGCGTATTTGAGGGAATGAAGGCTTACAGGCGCGCGGACGGCGGAATTCAGCTTTTCCGCCCGCTTGACAATTTCAAGCGCATGAACGTTTCCAATCAGCGCCTCTGCATTCCTCAGATTAACGAGGAGGATTGCCTTCAGGGGCTTATCGAGCTGCTTAAGATAGACAAGGATTGGGTTCCCACCGCGCCCAACACCAGCCTTTACATCCGCCCGACCATTATTGCAACCGAGGCGGCGCTTGGCGTAAACGCCAGCAGCTCCTATCTGTTCTTCATCATTCTTTCGCCGTCCGGCTCCTATTATGCCTCCGGACTCAAGCCTGTTTCCATCTATGTTGAGGATAAGTATGTCCGCGCTGTGCGCGGCGGCGTCGGCTTCACCAAGACCGGCGGAAACTACGCCTCCTCCATCCTTGCGGGCTATGAGGCGCATAAGCGCGATTACGCGCAGGTTCTCTGGCTTGACGGCATCGAGCAGCGCTATGTCGAGGAAGTCGGCTCTATGAATATGTTCTTCGTATTCGGCAAAAAGCTCGTAACTCCGGCGCTGAACGGCTCAATCCTCCCCGGAATCACCCGCGACAGCGTTATCAAGCTGTCCAAGAAGCTGGGCTACGAGGTTGAGGAAAAGCGCGTTGACATCGAGGAAATCCGTGAGGGCGCGAAGAACGGAACGCTTACCGAAGCGTTCGGCTCCGGAACTGCCGCCGTTGTTTCTCCTGTCGGCCGCCTGCGAATCCATGACGAGGACTATGTTATCGGCAAGGATGAAAACACCATCGGCGAGCTGACTCAGAAGCTCTATGATACCCTTACCGGAATCCAGTACGGCAGAATTGCCGATGATATGAACTGGATTGTCAAGGTAGACTGATAAATTTCATGCACTTCGGGGGCGGTGGAGCCGCAGGGCTTCACCGCCCCTGATACGTATTGGAGGCTTTATGCTCCGCTATGAACCCTCGCCCTTTACCCATTGGCGCGATAAAACGATGACCGCAATCCGCACAGACCAGCTGGACGGAATTGAGGATTCGCTTTACTCGCTTTCAGCCGCAGATATTTTTGACGAAGCGCTCAGCGCCGAAAGGCTGCATGAGCTTTACCGCTATTCCTACTATGCCTCCGAGGAGGGGGACGAAAGGCTGCTTTCTGCCTCTGATATACAGAAAAAGGTGCTTTCAGGGCTTAACGATGAATTGAAATACTTGACGACCGCCGAAAATACCCTGCTTTCGCGCGCGGTCGCCTTGGGCGGAAGCGCGGAATTGCTGGACGGCGACGAGCTTATAGCCGCCGATGGGCTTGTGCGCAGGCTGCTTGCATATATGACCTTTACGGACGAGCCGGATGAGCCGCCCGTAATCAACGTGCCCGGGGAAATCTCCGCAATGGTTACGGACAATGTGCTTGGCGAAGCGGAGGAAGAGGATTCGGGAAAGGTTTTCCGCTTTGAGGCAACGATGCATTCCCTGCTTTATCTTGCGGGCTTTCTTTACTATGAGCAGCCGCTTGAAGAATTTTTGCGCGAGGTGTGCGGCGAAACCGACAGCATGGAGGAAGCGGCGCGAGAGCAGGACAGAGTATACGCAATGCGCTTTCTGCGCGCAGGCTTTGACTATCTTGAGATGGACGACGGGGGAATACTGCTTGTGCATCCCGGGCTTGCCGAGCCGGACAAGCTTGTGGAGCGCATGGCTGTGCTCAATTTCTCCGTGCTTGAGTTTTCGTCCGAGCAGGTGCTTGGCGGAATGAACGGCATTCTTCCCGAGGAGAAGCCCTCGTCCGACGCGCTTGCGGGTCAGCTTGTCGGAGCGCTTAGGCCCGAAATTGATTCGCCCGAATCTGCCGCCGAGGATATCAGGCTTATTATCAAGCAGGACGCGAGCTTTGACGACGTAAGGGCTGTGCTTGAAAGTATGCTGATGGTTATGCCTACTCAGGAAATGCTTGTAGCCTTGAAACGAATGCTGCGAGAAACGCCGCGCTGGGCTGGAATGAAGATGGCGGTGGTTAACTGATGCTTTTGCGCAAGGCGATTGTATCGGAAAGCGCCGAGGGGCTTACGCTCTGCCGTTTTCTTGTAAAGCTTTGGCAGGATATTCCGGAGTACAGAATTCGCGCCGCGTTCGATAAAAAGGATGTAAAGCAGAACGGGCAGCGCGTAACTCTCCGCGAAAAAGCGCTTATCGGAGCGGAGATTGAGGCGTATTTTCCGGATGACGCTGTGCTTTCGCTTGCCGTTGTATATGAGGACGAGGATATTCTGCTCGTCAATAAGCCCGCGGGAATGCACTCGCAGGAGGAGGACGGCGTTTTCGGAATAGAAACGCTTGCCGCCGCATACCTTGCCGAAAAGAGCGAGGCTAAGCCGATTCTCTGCCATAGACTGGATAATCAGACGAGCGGGCTTCTGCTCTTTGCCAAGAATGAAGCGGCTGAAAAGGAATGCCTGCGCGGCTTTCACGAGCATCTTTTTGTGAAGCGCTACACCTGCCTTGTAAAGGGCAGCCCGAAGCCGCAGCACGCGGTTCTGCGCGCCTATCTTCGCAGGGAGCAGAATCGGAATTTTGTGCATATAATGAACACCCCCGCGCGGAACGCCCGCGAAATTGAAACAGAGTATCAGGTTGTCGAGTCGGGCGAGGTTTCGCGGCTTTTGGTTACAATAAAAACGGGAAGAATGCATCAGATTCGCGCTCAGCTTTCGGCGCTTGGCTATCCGATTCTCGGCGATGACGTTTACGGCGACCGCGCCTTTAACAGAAGGATGAAAACAAGGCGGCTTGCGCTTTGCGCCACCTCGCTCACCCTTCATTTTTCGGGCGCGCTCTCACGGCTTGACGGAAAAACGTTTGAGATTGACGCGCCATTTTAACATTATGTGTTAATATCGGCTTGCTTTCTTGGCTCTCCGTCTTTTTGCCGCTCTTTACAATCCGCTCCGTAAAAGGTATACTTTGCTGTGTTGCCTTCGATTCTATCCGCGCGCGGAAGAATACCAAAAAGGAGAGGAAACCTATGACAAACATTGAAACCGAAAAGACCCCGCTGGTTAAGCGGCTGCTAAAGCGCTATTTTCTTGATGCGCTTTCTGCAATGGCGCTCGGTCTGTTCTCGTCCCTTATTATCGGGCTTATTATCGCCCAGCTCGCGAAGATTCCGGGGCTTTCAATACTCAGCGATATCGCAGCCGTTGCGCAGTCGGGACCCGTTGTCGGCGCTGCAATCGGCGTTGCGATAGCGTGGGGAATGAAGTGCGCTCCGCTTGCAATCATGTCCTCTGCCGCCGTCGGCGCGTTTTCCTATGCAACTGCGGGCGGCGGACCTCTTGGCTGCTATATCGCCGCCGTTGTCGGCGCGGAGCTTGGCAACCTCGTAAGCGGCAAAACCAAGATTGATATTATCCTCGTTCCTATTGTCACCATCCTCGCAGGCTCCGTTATCGGAATGCTCATTGGTCCCGGCGTAACGAGCCTTATGCGCGCCCTCGGCGAGTTCATCGGCAGCACAACTCTGATGTCGCCGATTCCGATGGGCATCATCGTTTCCGCTATAATCGGGCTGGCGCTGACCGCGCCGATATCCTCCGCCGCGCTCTGCGCAATGATTTTCATTCCGGGCGCTGACGGAACTCTCTCCGAGGGTCTTAAGCTTGCCGCGGGCGCCGCGACCGCGGGCTGCTGCGCGCATATGGTGGGCTTCGCTGTTGCCTCTTATAAGGATAACGGAGTCGGAGGGCTTATCGCGCAGGGGCTTGGAACGAGTATGCTGCAGGTAGGCAACATAATGCGCAAGCCGGTAATCCTGCTTCCCGCCGTAATCGCCTCCGTTATAACCGGTCCGCTTTCGACCACCGTTTTCCGGATGTATAATTCGGGAGCGGCGGCAGGAATGGGAACCTCGGGGCTTGTCGGTCAGATAGGCACGTTTGACGCTATGGCGGCGGAAACCGGAACGGTCAAAA
>CAZUTB010000056.1:4425-8638 GCA_964622905.1 uncultured Oscillospiraceae bacterium
TTTATGCTCATTCTGCACATCGTTATCCCTGCCCTCATCGCGTGGGGAACGGCAGCGCTGCTTCGCAGGGCGGGCTGGATTAAAGACGGCGATATGCTGATACAGAAGAAATAAAACGATTTCGCAAAAGAAAGAGAAAAGTATGAAAAGGATTGTTTCAATAGTCTTGGCGCTGGTTCTTGTGTTCTCACTTGCCGCTCCTGCTTTCGCCGCTTCAACTTCGGTTCGCGGTGTAACGTGGAAAAAGGCGGAGAGAACGCAGGGCAAAAAGGCGAGCTTTGTTCATCTTGAATACCTTACTGTCAAAAACTCGGCAATAACCAAGGAATTCAAGAAGATTGTTGACGACTTTGACAATGAGTATTCGCCCCTGCTTGAAACGGACACCGCCAAGAAGCCCGATAAGAACAGCAGGCTTGACGTTGATTCCTCCTTCACCGTCCTTGGCGGCGGCGATTGGGCGGGCTTCCTTTTCACGGCGCAGTCGCAGTTCATGGAAAAGGTTACTGCCTGCGCGTTCCAAACCCGCAACTACAACCTTTCAACCGGAAAGGCTGTAACGCTTTCCGACGTTTTTGCGGATGATAAGGCGTTCCAGATGCTCTCCGATGCGGCTTACGAGCAGCTTTCCGCTTACTTTGGCGATGAGCAGCCCGATGAGGAGAAGCTTCGCGAGCTTACCTCAAAGGAGAATATCGCAAACGCGTCCTTCATCCTCGGCGCTGTTGAGCTTACGCTCTGCTTTGACGCAAAGGATATCTATAAGGATAAAATCGGAATAATGTTTGTTCATACCTATTATCCTGATTTTGCCGGAATGCTCTCCGAGGAAGCCGTAAAGCAAACCGATCTCAGCGGGCACAAGCTGGTTGCGATAACCTACGACGACGGGCCAAGCTCCGTCCTCAGAACCTCAACCGTTGCCGAAAACCTCCGCAAGTACGGCGCTCGCGCGACCTTCTTCCAGATAGGCATCTATATGGAGAAGCACGAGGCTATGGTAAGCCTGATGCATAACACGAATCAGTCGCTCCAGATTCACGGCTACGAGCATCTTCACGCAAGCTCCATGACCAAGGAGGAGCTTAGCGCGACGATAGACAAGTTCCAAGCGCTCGCCGTTTCGATAACGGGCGAACGCGCCCGCCTTATCCGCGCCCCCTACGGCGATTACGGCCATTACATCCGCTACCAAATCGGCTATCCGCTGATTCAGTGGAAGATTGACACCAACGACTGGAACAATGAAAAGACGAATAAAAGCGTGCAGTATCTTGCGACGCAGCGCTCCGAAAGCGGCGATATAGTCCTCCTGCACGACAGCGGCAAGAAGGCGTACAAGATTGCCAACGGAATGTATGCGGAGCTGCTCAGGCAGGATGCGTACTGCCTTACCGTTGAGGAGCTGCTGAAAGTCGGCGGCGCTGAGATTCTTCCCGACACGGCTTATTTCGAGGTTCGTGACGCATTGAAATAACCATCTTATATTGCTTTTTGAGCCGATATGCAGACGCATATCGGCTCGATTTTTTGCTGTATCTTGAAAACTCGCTTTATTATTTTGGAAATGCAAATAAACATTCGCATTTCGCTTGATTATGCGCCTTAGTTTTGATAAAATAAGTATCAAGCCACAAAACAAATAGAGGTATTAAGCCAATGAATGATATTTCCTTTACGGAGCTGGAAACCGAGCGCCTTGTTCTGAAGCCGATTGCGCCTGCGTTTCGCGAGTTTGTCTTCCGCCAGTTTTCGGACGCGGATGTAAACCGCTATCTTTATGATGAAGAGCCATTCACGGATATTTCCGATGCGGACGGGCTTATCGGCTTCTATCTTTCGCCTCCTGCCGATAAGAACCGCTGGATTCTCTGCCTCAAGGATGGCACACCCATAGGCACCTGCGGCTTTCATTGCGCAGATTATGTCAGCGGCACGGCGGAAATGGGCTATGATATGCAGAAGGCGTATTGGGGTAAGGGCTATATGGCGGAGGCGGCGCGCGCGGCGCTTCTGTTTGCAAGGGATAAAATGCATATAAAAACTGTCTATCTGCATATTTATCCCGAAAATGCAGGCTCTGTGCGCCTTGCCGAGCGGCTTGGCTTTAAGCGCACCAATGAAACGATAACGCTTACCTTCCGTGGTAAGGATTACCTGCACAGCATCTACGCTCTTGCCTTGGGCGGGAGCTTGTAATAAGCAAAAGGAGAACTGAATATGGCTAACGTGTTTTCAAAGGAAGCCCAGAAGATAATGGAGGAAAGGTTTGCGCGTGACAAAATAATGTCGCTTGCCACAATGGACGGCGATATTCCCTGCGTGCGCAATGTTGACGGCTATTACGAGGACGGAGCGTTCTACACTATAACCTACGCGCTCTCCGGCAAAATGCAGCAGATTGCGAAGAACCCGAAGGTTGCAATCTGCGGCGAGTGGTTCACCGCGCACGGTATTGGCGAGAACATAGGTCATGTCCGCGCGGAAAAGAACAAGGAAATTGCTGATAAAATGCGCAAGGCGTTCGCGGCTTGGTATGACAACGGTCACACGAACGAGGACGACCCGAACACCTGCATACTCTGCGTGCATCTCACCGACGGAGTTCTTTTCGCGCAGGGAACGCGGTATGATATCGACTTTTCCGCAAAGGAATAAATGGCAAATAACTTGGAGGTTTTCATATGAAAACTGCGATTGTTGTGGCGTCTAAGCACCACGGGAACACAAGAAAGCTTGTAGACAGAATAGCAGCAAGCAGCGATGTGACGGTTATCGACGCGCTCCGGGATTCTGACGCGGATTTGAGCTGCTATGAGCTTATCGGCTTTGCGTCCGGAATCGCCTGCGGAAGGATTTACAAGCAGATAAGCGATTGCATTGAAAAGCGCCTTCCCGAGGGAAAGCGTGTGTTCTTCCTCTACACCTGCGCAAGGGATGATAAGGACTTCATGGCAGCAGCGCGGCAGAGCGCCGAGGCGCGGGGCTGCAAGGTGCTTGGCGCATACGGCTGTACCGGCTTCAATACCTTCGGTCCGCTCAAGCTTTTCGGCGGAATGAACAAGGGTCATCCCGATGAAAAAGAGCTTGCAGGCGCGCTCAGCTTCTTTGAAGCTTTGACAAAGTAAGGGGATTGAGAATATGGGAATCGGCGTAGGCGTGTATGTCGCGGACAGCGTAAGCGCCGCGAAGGTCTATTGCGAGGCGTTCGGCTTAACGCTTGGCTTTCATGTGCTGAACGATGATGGGACTTACTTCCACTCGGAGCTTATGCAGGACGGGCAGGAATTCATTTCTGTTGCTGAGCGCCACGAGGGGAAGCCGGCAGGCAACGCCGCTCAGCTTGGAGTAACCGTTCCCGATAAGGCGCAGCTTGAAAGGGCGTTTGCGCTTCTCAGCGAGGGCGGAGAGGTTGATATGCCGATTGGCGAGCTGCCTTGGAGTCCGTGCGCGTTCTCCGTTGTTGACCGCTTCGGTGTTTGGTGGTATGTAACCCTTCCTCAGCACAGACCTGCGGGCGACGAGCTGAAATAATCTTGTCAGGATTACCCTCAGCGGCATCCTTGCTGAGCGCTTCCGCCTGTGACACAAACGCTTCGCCGCTTAAAATGTTTCTGTGCTTGCACAATAAACACTTATGGAGATATAACATTGAACAGCAAGAATACCAGGGTCGGCGCCTGTATTTATGCCGCCGATATGGACAAAATGGCGCGGTTTTACAGGGACACTCTCGGCTTTTCTACGGACTGGGACGGCGGCGATTTCGCGGAGTTTGAAACGGCAAGCGGAAGGCTTTCCCTTTTTATGTACAGCAGAAAAGCGTTCGCGGAGGCAATAGGCGAGGAATATGTCGCGCCTAAGGGCATCAACACGACCTTTGAAATCGCGATGTGGCTTCCCACCTACGCCGACGTTGATGCGGAATACGAGCGCCTTTCAAAGCTTGGCGTTTCGTTTCCGACAGGCGCGCCGATAACCTTTTCCTTCGGAATCCGCAATTTCTATGTTGCAGACCCCGAGGGCAACCTTCTCGAAATCGGAAGCGAAAGCGAGAGGTAAGCTAAGTCGGACGGCAAGGAAAAAGCAATAAGGGTTAGCCGCAAGAGAACGAACAACAATACCGGTCAGCCGCAAAAAACAGCTCAGCATAAACAAAGCCGCCTATAGAATGATCTTCTATCGGCGGCTTTGCTTATTTTTTATCTATCTT
>CAZUTB010000057.1:0-8514 GCA_964622905.1 uncultured Oscillospiraceae bacterium
TGCCGCCCCGAGGAGCGGGATTTATCCCGCTTCCTTACACCATTTTCCGACCGTGAGGCATAGCCGAACAGGAAAATGGTGAAAACTCGGCGCAAGCCTGCTTGCGCCGAACGTGTAGCGGAGCGTTATTGCGCAGCGCCTCCTTCCAGCCCCGCGCCTGATTTGAGGCGCTTTTTGTATTCGCTGGGCGATGTTCCGACATAATTCGAGAAGGCGCGGAGGAAGTTTGAGTAATCGCTGAAGCCGCAGAGGTACGAAATCGAGGTGAGCGCAACTCCGTCGGTTATAAGCTGCTTCGCGCGGTTGACCCTGCTGTAAAGGATATAATCATATATGCTCCGCGAGGTATGCTGCGTAAACATATGCGAAAGATACGACTTGCTTATGAAAAAGTGCCCCGCAATATCGTCAAGCGAAAGCCGCTGGTCAAAATGGTCGTTGATATAGTTGATAACCTGCTGAATGAGCGGCGGCTTCTCCTCGCGCGCGCTCCCCGTGCTTGTCTCGGACTGAACGCAGCGCAGGACAAAAAGCAGCATCTGCGTCATAAGCGCAACGTCCGAAAGGCGCGTATAAGGCGTTTCATGCTTGCAGTTTTCATATATAGCGTCGATGTAGCCCGCCGCTTCCTTAACCTGCGCGTCTGAGATATGGCAGAAATACCGGTCCTCCTCCCCCGCCTGCTCAAGCATACGGTTGATGGGAAGAATGTTGTGCGAAAGCTCCTCAACAACCTCGCGGGTTATGTAAATAAACATCCGTTCATAATTGTAAAGAGCCTCTGTTCCGAGATGCCCGTGAATCTGATAAGGGCGGACAATCACAAGGTCATTCCCGTGAAGCGTAAGGGTTTTATCATCCAGAACATAGCGCTTCCCGCCGTGAACATTGATGTAGATTTCGTAAAAATCGTGGCTGTGCAGGGCGTCAAAGCCTATTTTATCATCGTAAAGATGGCACGCCTCATAATTGCGCCTTCCCGCGCCCATTCCGGCAATGTCTTTTTGTACATTGTTAAGACCGCTCATTTTCGGCTCACCTCGCTTTTGTTCAATATTACAGCATGATTCGTCTATTTTCAAGCAAATTTCGCATTTTCGTAAGTAAATTGAGCATTTATAATAACAATCAGAAGTATGGGGTATACAAATGCAACTTAGGAGGATTTTTGTATGATTCGTGTAGCAATCGTAGGGCTTGGCGGAATATCGGGAGCGCATCTTAACGCCTACAAGCAATTTCCGGAGCGCTGCAAAATCGTTGCCCTCTGCGATATCGTTCCCGAAAAGGCTCAGAAGAGAGCCAAGGAATTCGGGCTTGAGTGCGATATTGTGGACGACCATCACAAGCTGCTTGACCGCAAGGACATTGACCTTGTGGACATCTGCACACCGCCCTACGTTCATGCGGAGATTTCAATAAACGCGCTGAACGCGGGCTTCAACGTAGTATGCGAAAAGCCTATGGCTGCCTCGCTTGAGGAATGCGACAGAGTTATCGCCGCCGCGAAGAAGAACGGAAAGCTCTTCTCCTCTATTGCGCAGAACCGCTTCCTCACCTCGATTTCAGCCTTCAAGAAGACGCTCGACAGCGGGCTTGCGGGAGAAGTGAAGCATTTTCAGGTTGACTCCTTCTGGTGGCGCGGGCACTGCTATTATGATATGTGGTGGCGCGGAACATGGGAGAAGGAGGGCGGCGGCTGCACCCTCAATCACGCGGTTCACCATATAGATATGCTCGGCTGGATGATGGGAATGCCGGACGAAATCAACAGCGTGATGACAAACGTTTCGCATGACAACGCGGAGGTTGAGGACCTTTCCGTCTCCGTTATGCGCTTTGGGCGCGCGCTTGCAACCGTTACCGCCTCCGTTGTGCATCACGGCGAAAAGCAGGCGCTTACCGCCCAGTGCGCGGACGCGAGCATTTCCGTTCCCTTCTCGACCTACGCCTCCGTAAGCAAGCAGAACGGCTTCCCGACGGAGAAACCCGAGCTTGAAAAGAAGCTGACGGAAGCCTTTGAAAGCGCGCCCAAGCTCAAGTATGAGGGGCATCCGGGGCAGATTGACAATATTCTCACCTGCCTTGAAAACGGCTCGACGACTCCCGCCGTTACGGGCGAGGACGGGCGCAGAACTATTGAAATTATCACAGGAATCTATAAATCCGGCTCAACTCATCAGTCAGTAAAGCTGCCGCTTGCAAAGGACGACCCCTTCTACACCGTAAAGGGCATTCGTGAAAGCGCGCCGCATTACTATGAAAAGACCCGCAGCGAGCAGGACCTTGGCAACGGCGCAATTTCAGTCGAAGCCATACACGGAGGCAGGGAAGCAAAATGAACGAGGTAAGGCTTGGAGTAATCGGAATAGGCAATATGGGCTCGGAGCATTGCAGAACGATTCTTGCGGGCAAGGTTCCCAGCCTTCGCATCACCGCTGTTGCGGACAGGCGCGAGGACAGGCGCGCATGGGCAAAGGAAACCTTTCCCGATAACACCGCAATTTTCGGCGAGGGCGACGAGCTGATAGCCTCCGGACTTTGCGACGCCGTGCTTATCGCCACACCGCATTATCAGCACCCGACGCTTGCGATAAAGGCGTTTGAAAACGGGCTTGACGTGCTTTCCGAAAAGCCGATAGGCGTTTATACAAAGGAAGTGCGCAGGGAAATCGCCGCGGCTGAAAAGAGCGGAAGAGTGTTTGCCCTGATGTTCAACCAGAGAACGAACTGCGTTTACCGCAAAATGCGCGAGATAATTAAGAGCGGCGAGCTTGGCGCAATAAAGCGCGTCAACTGGACAATAACCGACTGGTACAGAACCCAGCGCTATTACGACAGCGGCTCGTGGCGCGCAACATGGGCGGGCGAGGGCGGCGGAGTGCTTATAAACCAGTGCCCGCATCAGCTGGACCTGCTATGGTGGCTTTTCGGAATGCCTACGAGGATTCGCGCCTTCTGTCATATCGGCAAGTGGCACAAAATTGAAGTTGAGGACGACGTTACCGCATACATGGAATTCCCCTCCGGCGCTACCGGCGTTTTCATAACCTCCACGGCGGATTTGCCGGGAGTAAACCGTCTTGAAGCCACGTTTGATAGAGGAACAATAATATGTGACGGTTCTAAGCTCGAATTATGGAGGATTCCGGTCTCCGAGCGCGAATTCTGTTTTACATCGGAAGACGCATTCGGGGTTATCGAGAAGACCCATGAGGAAGTTAAAACGGACGGCGAGAATCCACAGCATTTAGGAGTTCTCCGCGCGTTCACAGAGCATCTTATAAACGGCGCTCCGCTTATTGCGGAGGGCGCAGAGGGCATAAACAGCCTGATGATTTCAAACGCAATGTATTTAAGCTCGTGGGAAGGCAGAGAAGTAACGCTTCCGATAGACGAGGATGAGTTCCTGAAGCTGCTAGACGAAAAGCGCTCCAATTCAAAGCTGAAGGAAACCAAGGACATAACCTACAGAACGGATCACAGCTTCGGCGGGCAAATACTGCCGGAAGAAAAAGCTTAAGGAGGACGACAAAAATGCAGTACTCGGATGGAATGAACTATGCGCCTAAGGGAGCGCCGAAGCCGGTTGTCAAGCCGGGAGAATTCGTTATCGCGGCGGTAGGGCTTGACCACGGTCATATCGGCGGAATGTGCAACGGTCTTACCGAGGCGGGCGCTACGCTCAAGTGGATTTATGACCC
The DNA here is from genome assembly GCA_964622905.1 of uncultured Oscillospiraceae bacterium. Taxonomy (GTDB): domain Bacteria; phylum Bacillota; class Clostridia; order Christensenellales; family Aristaeellaceae; genus STF2-37. Next base: position 3,705 of record CAZUTB010000057.1, read on the forward strand.
TGACTCCGAAAAGGTGGAGCGCTATCTCAAGATGTACCCCGAAGCCAAGGCTGCGCGCTCCGAGCGCGAGGTGCTTGAGGACCCCGAGGTAAAGCTTGTGGCTGGCGCCTGCATAACCAATGAGCGCTGTGCTCTCGGGCTTCGCGTAATGGAGGCGGGCAAGGATTACTTTACCGATAAGGCGCCGCTTACAACGCTTGCCCAGCTTGAAAGCGCCCGCGCGGTATCCGCAAGGACGGGCAAGAAGTACGCAGTCTACTATGGCGAGCGCCTGCACTGCGAGGACGCGGTTTTCGCGGGTCAGCTCATCGAGCAGGGCGCTATCGGAAGGGTAATTCAGACGATAGGTCTTGGTCCTCACCGCCTTAACGCTCCCTCTCGCCCCGACTGGTTCTTCAAGCACGAGCAGTACGGCGGAATCCTCTGCGACATCGGAAGCCATCAGATTGAGCAGTTCCTTTACTTTACCGGCAACAAGGACGCGAGCATAACCTCCGCGCGCGCCGTTAATCAGGCGAACCCCGAATACCCCGAGCTTGAGGATTTCGGCGACTGCACGCTTGTCGGCGAAAACGGAGCGTCCGGCTATATCCGCGTTGACTGGTTCACTCCGGACGGACTGCGCACCTGGGGCGACGGAAGAACGATGATTCTTGGAACGGACGGCTACATAGAGCTTCGCAAGTACGTTGACCTCGGCTCGGAGTGCATGGGCGGACGCGTATACCTTGTTACCAAGGAAAAGGAATCTGTTTTTGATATCAAGGGCAAGGTCGGCTATCCGTATTTCGGTCAGCTGATACTTGACTGCATCAACCGCACCGAAAACGCGATGACTCAGGCGCACGCCTTCAAAGCGGCTGAGCTTTGCGTCCGCGCTCAGATGCTTGCAAACGCAAAATAATTAAAACAAGATTCACATAGTATACAACAATAATCGCCTATAAGCTGTCGCATCCAATCGGTATAATCTTAGAGAGATTAAGTTTGAGATTTGACCAATAAAATTGAGATACGGTTGGCAGCAAAAATACCCAATGTGCAGGAGTGATTTTCATTGACGAAACTAAGTCGAAACCATGGCGGATCAAGCCTTAGCAAAGCTTTCAGGCGTGACTGGCGACTGTATGTTATGCTGCTTCTGCCTATTGCTTTCTACATTATTTTTTGTTATAAGCCCATGGCAGGCGTAGTAATCGCATTTCAAAAGTACAACATTTTTAAGGGTATATTCGGCAGCAAATGGGTCGGATTTGACAACTTCAAATTTGTTATTGAGAAAATGCGTGATTTCCCTATCGCGCTGTACAACACGATTCTCCTTAACCTGATGGGCATCGTCGCAGGCTTCCCCGTTCCGATAATCCTCGCCATAATGCTCAACGAAATCCGCTCAACTAAGGCAAAGCGCATTTCGCAGACGCTGCTCTACCTGCCCCACTTCCTGAGCTGGGTTATCATAGGCGGTATGGTGCTTCAGATTTTCGCCCCCACCACCGGCGTTATCAATCAGCTGCTGCTCTCATGGGGCGTAATCAAGAAGAACATTCCGTTCCTTACGGACGGCATCACATGGCAGATAACCTACACCATCGTAGGCGTATGGCAGAGCATGGGCTGGGGAACAATCCTCTACCTTTCCGCCATCACCGGAATCAACATGGAGCTGTTCGAGGCTGCCAAGATTGACGGTGCGAACAAGCTCGAGCAGATTTGGCACGTTACCCTGCCCGGAATCCGCGGAACAATCGTTGTGCTGCTGATTCTTAATGTAGGACAGATGATGAACATCGGCTTCGACCGCCCGTACATCATGGGTAACCCGCTTGTGCAGGATTACTGCGACGTGCTTTCGACTTTCGTTTACCGCGCCGGTATTACGAACGGCAAATTCGAGCGCGCCACCGCTATCGGACTGTTCCAGTCGGTGGTCGGGCTTATAATGATTACCCTCGCCAATTTCGCCGCAAAGCGTATGGGCGAGCAGGGAATCTGGTAAGGAGAGAAGAAGATGACTACACAAACAGCTCACGTAGCCAAGGAAAAGCGCGTTCACATTTGGACAAAGAGCCAGATAATTCTGGTATTGGTTATCTTCCTTTTTGTTCTCTCCTGCGTGCTGCCCTTCCTGAATGTTATTGCGGTTTCGCTCAGCACAAATTCCGCGATTCTGCGCGGAGCGGTAAGCTTCTGGCCTGTTGAGTTCACCACCGCGGCTTACAATCTCATTTTCTCCGATAAGTCGATGATAACGAGCCTTTGGTACACCATTAAGATAACCGTTGTTTACACCGTAATCGCAATGGTTCTGACAACGCTCATGGCGTACCCACTCACAAAGAAACGGCTTCACGGCAGCAAGTTCTTTAACTTCTTCGCGCTGTTCACTATGTACTTCTCCGGCGGCACAATTCCTATTTACCTTAACATTAAGGATCTCGGAATGATGAACACCGCCTGGTCGCTGATTCTCCCCGCCGCGCTCTCCACATATAACATGATTATTATGAAGAGCTTCTTCGCAACGCTTCCCGACGAGCTTGAGGAAGCGGCGATTATAGACGGAGCGAACGACTTTCTGGTTCTCTGGCGTGTATACCTTCCGCTCTCCCTTGCGTCCATCGCGACCATAACTCTGTTCTACGCGGTAAGCAAGTGGAACAGCTTCCAGGACGCGAAGTACTACATCACCAGCCGCGACCTGCAGCCTTTGCAGCTGAAGCTTTACAATATAATCAAGGGCTCGCAGGCGGTTGACGTAGCCTCGGTGGAGGGCGCAGGCTCCCAAAGCCTAAGCTCCTCTGTTTCGGAATCAATAGAGTCCGCGACAATCATATTCGCGACGCTGCCGATTCTGATAGTTTACCCCTTCGTTCAGCGTTACTTTGTCGCCGGCGTAACAATCGGCGCGGTTAAGGGCTGATGACTTCCGATTCTCGCCGCTGTAAGCGGTGAAATAAATAAAGGAGATTGACCTATGAAGAAATTGTTTTCCATGCTTCTGGTTGTGGCGTTGCTGCTGAGCAGTCTCGTCATTCCCGCGATTGCCGAAGACGAGTGGACGACGCTTCGCGTTGAAGTGTTCGACCGCAATGTTGCCGGCTTCAATCTGGAGGATTGCATGCAGCTGCACTATGTGCAGGAGAAGTTCGGAGATCCCAACCACATCAAGGTTGAGTTCGTTCCGATTTCCCGTTGGGACGAGGGCGAGCTGCTCACCACTCAGATGAGCGGTCAGACTGCTCCCGACATCTGCATCACCTACAACGGAAACCTCGTAAACCAGTACATCGACATGGGCGGACTGCTCCAGCTGGATGACCTGCTTGCGCAGTATGCTCCGAACCTCAAGGCTTTCCTTGGCGACGAGCTGCTCACCTATGGCCAGTTCGACACCGATGAGGATGGCGTTAAGGAACAGTACGTTCTCCCCGCCCGCCGCATCGCCGTTGCCAACGTTGGTAACTTCATCCGCGCTGACTGGCTGGCTGCTCTCAACATGGAGAAGCCCACCACCATCGAAGAGCTTGAAGCTTACTTCGTAGCAGCTAAGGCTGCCAACCTCGGCGGACAGATGACCATCCCGCTCGATTTCGGTCTGTTCAAGTCCGATCCTCTTATCAACGTAAAGCGCTACACCGATCCCTTCATCGACTACTCCAAGGTAACCGAAGAAGATTGGTTCGCTTACAGCACCAACCATGAAATGCTGCCCGGCTCCAAGGACGGCTACAAGTGGCTGAACAAGCTGTATCATGAAGGTCTCATCAACGAGAGCTTCGCTATTGATGATGACGACACCGGCGACCGCTATCGCGTACAGGGCTACTACGGATTCTTCTCCCAGCAGCCTGACCAGCCTTGGCGCACCGACAAGAACTTCGAGACCGAAATGGAAAAGAACGTTCCCGGCTCCTCCTGGGTTCCTGTCAACTGCCTCAAGAACGTTTATGACGACCGCACCCTGCATGATGTGTACGCGCCTAACGGCCTGAGCATCATCATCCCCGGCTGGGTATCCGAGCAGACCGCTATCAACGCCATTAAGTACCTCGACTGGATGGCTGAGTATGAGAATATGTTCTTCCTCCAGAATGGTACCGAAGGCAAGAACTACCTCAGCGTAAATGCTGACGGTATCCCCACCGAAGTACAGCCTACCGACAAGGTAGAAGATGCTTACAAGATGCATGCCGGCGATGTTTGCTTCATCTCCAACGGCCTCTACTACGGCTCTGCCGAGAAGAGCGCTGCCGCGCTTGCTATCCCCTTCACCGGCTATGAAGAGCTTGTAAAGGAATCCTATGTCTACGCTTACACCGATACTTGGACCGACGTCAGCTTCTCCGTTGCCATTCAGGCTGAAACCGATTTCGGCGAAATGGTAAAGAGCAAGCAGGGCGAATTCCTTGTTAAGGTTGTTACCTGCGATCCTGCCGAGTTCGACACTGTTTATGACCAGTGCATCGACGCCATCCTCAAGGCCGGCGCTCAGGACATGATAGACGAGCGTCGCGCTGCCTATCAGGCGGGCGAGTATCGCGGAACCTTCCCCGGAGTTGCCGAGTAATCAGCGACATAAATCCTTAGTGATTGGGCAGCCGATGTGCGCAAGCGCAGAGGCTGCCCTTTTGGCTTGTCAAAAAGAATTTTTGACAAGCCTTCGGCGCAAGCAGGCTTGCGCCGAGTTTTCACCATTTCCTTGTTCGGCTATGCCTCACGGTCAGGAAATGGTGTAAGGAAACGACCTTCGGTCGCTCCTCGGGGCGGCAAAGCCACCCCTGTGGATTACAAAAGAAGGGATTCGTCC
>CAZUTB010000058.1:0-8504 GCA_964622905.1 uncultured Oscillospiraceae bacterium
AAAGTAAGAAAGCATCATCTATACGAAGGGGAACGGAGAAATTCGTTCCCCTTTTATGTATGGGAAAGCTTTAGATGGTTGCACTCTGTTCCTGTATCAAAATTGGCTCTGTATAAAATCGTATTCCATATGAAACTTAACTTAGCATAGAGGATAAACAAATCCGCCGCGATTGCTCACGGCGGATTGACTGTAATTTTATTATTGTCTTTGCAGCTCACTATCTTCCGAGCTTTGAGTTAATCGTTCTCAGGTCGGGCTTATCGTCCTCAAAATGCTTTGCGAACTTGTAGATTATGAAGCAGCAGATACCGACGGTGATTGCGGACATAATGGCTATAATGCTTCTGAACTCCGAGGAATCGCCGACAAGCATGGAGAGCAGCGCAAGCATATTCATGAAGGAATACAGCGAGCAGATTACGAGCGCTATGTTGGAGCACACCTTCCATGCCGAGGAGCGGCTGTAATACCTTGCGGAAAGGAAGCACCAAAGCAGGGTTACAAGTATAAGCACTACCGCGTAGAGGATGAGCGCAACGGTGAGAATCGTCGCAAGGCTTCCCGCTATGCTCTGGTATTCCGCCTCAAGCTCAGGCGAAAGCGCAAACCCGCTCGTTATAGCGCCGTCCGTATTCGCTGTATTGGTCGCAACAGGCTCGCTTGCCTCTGCGGGCAGCTCGGACAATTTCGGCTGTGCCGTTTCCTCCGGCTGAGTAGTCGCTTCCGGAAGAACCTCCGGAGAAGCGGTTGCCTCAATAGGTGTTCCGTCCGAGGTCATTCCGGCAATGCTGTCTAGCGTATCTTTAAGCTCCGTACTCATTGAGTTTAAAAGATTATTTGACATCAGGTTTATCACGGCGGTTACTCCGTATAGCAAGCCGACGAACACCACAAGCGTTATCACCGCCGAAATTGCCCAGTGCAGTTTCTTGTTCATTACAATGTCAACCCTTTCGTTTCCCGTAAAAATATCCTCTCCATTATATCCGAAGCGTCAAAAAAGTACAATGAATAATTCTGAATTGTAAAAAACCGTATTTCAAAAATCCGATTGTTGCTTTCGGGATGTAAAGAAGGGCTAGCCCTTCTTTTGAAATCCGCAGGGGTGGCTCTGCCGCCCCGAGGAGTGTTTTGTAGAAAACGTTTCCTTGCAGCATTTTCCGACCGTGAGGCAAAGCCGAACAGGAAAATGGTGAAAACTCGGCGCAAGCCTGCTTGCGCCGAACGCGAAGCGGAAGCGAAGCGCACTTGCTCCGAAAGCTTGTCAAAAATACTTTTTTGACAAGCGCACGAACGCTTTACAAATCGTATAATTCTGTTATAATACCGACATGAAGCGATGATGGGGACGAAGCGGCGTCAGCCTTCGCAAAGCGAGCGGGGAAAAGGTGCAAGCCCTGCGCGAGGAAGCCGTTTGTATCACCCCTGAGCAATCCGCTGAACAATCAGGCGGGTCGGGCGCTCCCGTTACAGAGCAGGCGCGTTATGTGCGCGCATGAGTGGGCGTAAGCCAAAAAGGGTGGTACCGCGGATTATTATCCGTCCCTTCCGAGCAAATCGGAGGGGACGTTTTTTGTTCTCTCCGGCAAAACGAGTAAATGGGAGGCAGAAAAATGTCACTGTACAAAAAGGTAGAAACCGATATGAGCTTTGCCGCTCGCGAGAAGGAAGTGGCGAAGTTCTGGAAGGATAACGACATCATAAAGAAATCCTTTCATCTGCGCGATAACGCGGAGGAGTCATTCACCTTCTTCGACGGCCCGCCTACCGCAAACGGCAAGCCGCATATCGGCCATGTGCTGACGCGCTCCATGAAGGACCTTTTCCCGCGCTTCCAGACGATGAAGGGCAAGAGCGTTCTCCGTAAGGCGGGCTGGGATACTCACGGTCTGCCCGTTGAGCTGGAGGTCGAGAAGAAGCTTGGGCTTGACGGAAAGCCGCAGATTGAAAAATACGGCATCGAGCCGTTCATAAAGGAATGCAAGGAAAGCGTTTGGAAGTACCTCCATGAGTGGGAGGATATGTCCGAGCGCGTAGGCTACTGGGTTGATATGGAAAACCCCTATGTAACCTACCATGATAACTATATCGAGAGCGAGTGGTGGAGCCTTAAGCAGATTTACGAAAAGGGTCTGCTCTACAAGGGGCATAAGATTGTTCCCTACTGCCCGCGCTGCGGAACCGCGCTCTCCAGCCACGAGGTTGCACAGGGCTATAAGGCTGTAAAGGAATACTCCGCCTTCGTTAAATTCCGCGTAAAAAATACCGAAAAGCTCACCTATATCCTTGCGTGGACCACAACTCCGTGGACTCTGCCGAGCAACGTTGCTCTCTGCGTAAACGCCAAGGAGGACTATGTTGAGTTCGAGCTTGGCGGCGCAAATAACATAATGGCTAAGGCGCTTGTTTCCGCTGTGTTCTCCGAGGAGGATATTGCGGAAATGAAGACCGTGCGCGAAATGAAGGGCGCAGAGCTTGTCGGAACCGAGTATGAGCCGCTTTTCCCGCTTGCTGAGCTGCCCCGCGAAAAGGCGTGGTATGTAGTAAGCGACAGCTATGTTACCCTTACCGACGGCACCGGCGTTGTTCATATCGCTCCCGCGTTTGGCGAGGATGACGCGCGCGTAGGCAGGGATAATAAGCTGCCCTTCGTTCAGCTTGTAAACACTCAGGGGCGCTTCGTTGAGGGAACGCCTTGGGCGGGTATGTTCGTCAAGGAAACCGATGAGCCGATAATGGCTGAACTTAAGGCGCGCGGGCTGCTGCTCAAGAAGGCGCTTTACGAGCATGAATATCCCTTCTGCTGGCGCTGCGATACCCCGCTCCTTTACTACGCAAGACCCACATGGTTCATAAAGATGACGGAGCTGCGCGACAGGCTGATGAAGAACAACCGCAGTGTCAACTGGTACCCCGATAACATCAAGGAAGGCAGAATGGGCAATTTCCTTGAGAACGTTGTCGATTGGGGTCTTTCCCGCGAGCGCTATTGGGGAACTCCGCTGCCCGTATGGCAGTGCGAGGAGGGGCATACCCACGTTATCGGCTCTAAGCAGGAGCTTTATGATATGGCTATCGGCGAGGTTGACCTACCGGAGCTGCATCGTCCGTATATCGACAAGGTTAAGCTCCGCTGCCCCGAGTGCGGCAAGGAAATGACCCGCGTCAAGGAGGTTATCGACTGCTGGTTTGACAGCGGCTCAATGCCCTTTGCGCAGTGGCATTATCCCTTTGAGAACAAGGCGGAGTTTGAAAAGAACTTCCCCGCAGACTTTATCTCCGAGGCTATCGACCAGACGCGCGGCTGGTTCTACACCCTGCTTGCAATCGGAACGCTTATCTTTGACAAGGCTCCGTTTGAGAACTGCCTTGTTCTCGGGCTTGTTCAGGATAAGGACGGAAGAAAGATGTCCAAGCACATCGGCAACGTTGTTGACCCGTGGTCTGTAATAGACGTTCAGGGCGCCGATGCGGTGCGCTGGTATTTCTATACCGCGGGCGCTCCGTGGATTCCCAGCCGCTTCTCCGCCGACGCGGTGAGCGAGCAGCAGCGTAAATTTATGGGAACGCTCTGGAACACCTACGCGTTCTTCATCCTCTATGCAAATATCGACAGCTTCAATATCAAGGAGCATCCGATTGAGCAGGTAACGCTTTCGCTCATGGATAAGTGGGTGCTTTCCAAGCTCAATTCGCTTGTGAAGACGGTGGATGAGGGGCTGCAGGGCTACAAGGTTCCCGAAACCGCGCGCGCTATCTCCGAGTTTACCGACGAACTTTCAAACTGGTATGTGCGCCGCAGCCGCGAGCGCTTCTGGGGCAAGGGAATGGCGGGCGATAAGGAAGCCGCGTTCTCAACGCTCTACACCGTGCTTGTAACCCTGAGCCGCGTCATCGCGCCCTACCTGCCCTTCCTTTCCGAGGAGCTTTATCAGAATCTGGTTCGCTCCGTTGATAAGGACGCGCCGGAAAGCGTGCATCTCACCTCCTTCCCCGTATGCGAGGAAAAGTATATTGATAAGGATATGGAGGAGCAGATGGACGCGCTTATCGAGGTTGCTCAGCTCGGAAGAGCCTGCCGCAATCTAGCCTCCATGAAGGTGCGCCAGCCCTCCAAGGCGCTTTACGTCAAGGGCGCGCATTTTGGCAAGGAATACGCGGAGCTTGTAGAGGATGAGCTTAATGTTAAGAGCGTTGTCTTTACGGACGATGCGCGCGAGTTCACCACCTATCATCTCAAGCCGCAGATGCGCACGCTTGGACCGAAGTACGGAAAGCTGCTCGGCAAAATCGGCGCGCGCCTTGGCGAAATGGACGGAAACGAGGTCGTAAGCGCGTTTGAAAAAGGCGAAAAGCTGACCTTAACCGTTGACGGAACCGAGGTTGTGCTTGAGAAGAACGATGTACTTACAGAGCCGATGCAGAAGGCGGGCTTTGTGGCACAGACGGACGCTTCCGTAACCGTAGTGCTTGACACGAATCTGACCCCCGAGCTTATCCGCGAGGGCTATGCCCGCGAGGTTGTGAGCAAGCTGCAAACCATGCGCAAGGAAGCGGGCTTTGACGTTTCCGACAGAGTAAACGTTTGGTATTCGGCGGATGATGAGGTTTCGGGCGCTATCGAGGCAATGAAGAATGTTATAGCTAGCGGAGTTCTCGCGCTTTCCCTTACCTCCGGCGAGCCGGACGAGGGCGCGGTAACGAAGCAGTGGGACATCAACGGAAAGCCTGCAACGCTCTCCGTCAAGCAGGCAAAGTAATTATATGAAAATAACCATTTTGGGCGGGCAGGATACGGCAAATATCCTGCTTGCCCTTCGGGATGTAATCTCCGTTTACGGCAGGGAGTGCGAGCTTGCGCTTTACGAGAAATCGCAGGGAATGGCGGCGCTCTACGCAAGGGCGGGGCAGGAGTATTCGCGGCGCGAAAGCGCTCCCGTGAAGGTTTATGAAACGAATAATCTTCAAGAGGCGCTTTCCGGCGCTCGCTTAGTGCTGCTTATGGACGTATCGGGCGAGCGCGACCGCTTTACCGCCGATGCGGCGCTTATGCGCTCGCAGGGCATGAGCAACCAGATCCGCACGCTTTCCGGAGTAGGCGGCGCGGCGCTTTTCCTTCGCCTATCCGCCTCTGCGCTGGACTACGGGCGCGAGATAAAGCGCTTATGCCCCGAGGCTAAGGTGATAGCGGTTATGCCGCAGGCGGATAAAATTGCGCGGCTTTTGTCCGAATGCTTTTCCATTGACGCTTACGGCTATGATTTATCGCAGATTATTGGCAACTGCGGAATTGCGGCGTATGCGGATCTGCTTCGTAAGCAGCCGAGCCAGCTGAAATTCACGACCTACGGAGTTTACGGAATGACCTTCATTGCCTCCGTGCAGTATCTTGAGGACGGAAGCTTTAGGAATAATCAGGGAATGGAAATGCTCCCGCTTATCAGGAAGCGAGTTTCAGAGGGCGCTGCGGGCGAATTTGCCCGCTTCATCCTCGAAACCTACGGCGCTGTTTTCATCGGCGAAGAGCTGAGCGCGGCGCAGTATCTGGCATCGCGTCCCGATATGCCATTGGAAACGCCTGCCGATTTTGCCTTTTCGCAGGACGACCTTTTGAAGATGGGGCAGCTCCTTTCCGGCTATACCGCAATGAAGGATATGCCGTTCGACAGGCTTTGCGAGTACGGATCGCCTCAGCATTCCGCGCTTTTCGGGCTTTCCCTTATCAAGGAAATGCCTCCGCTCCGCGCGCCGTCCGTATGCGCGCGCAATGAGGGCGCTGCCCTGGCTATGCCGGATAACGCCTTTGTCGAGCTTCCGCTTCTTTCCCTTGGCGGAGCGGCATTGCGCCCAAGCAAGCTTGATGCGCCGGATTCTCTGCTTCCGCTCCTTTCCGTGCTTTCCGAGCAGCAGGACAATTTCATCCTCGCGGCGAAAGGTGACAGGGGAGCCTTGCGCGATTTCTGCGAGAGTGACCCGAGCCTTGAGGGACTTGACAGGCTGTACTGCCTTGACGCGCTCTATTCTCTTATCGGCGATAACGGCGGGGAGGATTTATGTTTTTAGCGGACGGATGGAAGGATTTTGAGGTTCTTGATACCGGCGGCGGCGAAAAGCTTGAGCGCTGGGGAAGCGTTGTGCTTGCCCGTCCCGACCCGCAGACGATATGGGATAAGCAAGCACCGGAGCTGTGGAAAAGCGCTGATGCGAGATATATCCGCTCCGAGCGCGGCGGCGGAGGCTGGGAAATCCTGCGCCCCCTTCCCGAAAGCTGGGCAATAGGCTATCGCGGACTAAAATTCCGTGTGCGTCCGACCGGCTTTAAGCATACTGGGCTTTTTCCCGAGCAGGCGGCTAACTGGGATTGGATGAGCGGGCTTGTCAGCAAACGCGTAAGTGAGGGAAAACCCTGCAAGGTGCTTAACCTATTTGCGTATACAGGCGGAGCGACCGTTGCCTGCGCCGCGGCGGGCGCAAGCGTAACCCATGTTGACGCGGCAAAGGGCATGGTGCAGTGGGCTAAGGAGAACCGCGCGGAGTGCGGGCTTCCGGAGGAGCGCTTCCGCTTTATCGTTGAGGACGCGCTTGCGTTCGTCAGGCGCGAAATAAGGCGCGGCAACAGCTATGACGGAATACTGATGGATCCGCCCAGCTATGGCAGGGGACCCAACGGCGAGGTTTGGAAGCTGGAGGACGAGGTCTTTCCGCTCATATCAACCTGCGCTGAGGCTCTTTCCGAAAAGCCGCTTTTCTTCCTTGTAAACAGCTATACAACCGGCTTTCAGCCCACCGTCCTCCGCAATATGATTTCCTATACGGTGTGCCGAAATCATGGCGGAAGCGTGGACGCAGAGGAGCTTTGCCTCCCCGTTTCATCGGGTGGGCTGCTGCCCTGCGGCGCGTCGGGCAGATGGCAGGAAAATGATTAACGGAATTGATATCCTCTACGAGGATAACCATGTGATTGTCGCCGTCAAGCCTCCGGATATGCTTTCTCAGGGCGATATTACGGGCGATACGAGCATCCTTGACGAGCTTAAGGAGTATGTAAGGCTCAAGTACAACAAGGCGGGAAACGCGTATCTCGGGCTTGTTCACAGGCTTGACAGACCCGTCGGCGGGCTTATGGTGTTCGCAAGGACGTCCAAGGCGGCTGCGCGGCTGTCAGAGGAGCTGCGGGAGCACCGCCTAGGCAGGGAATACCTTGCGGTTGTTAAAGGCGAAGCGCCCGCAAGCTTTGAGTACGAGGACGAGCTTGTCAAGGATGAAAAAACAAACCTTGTAAGGGTCGACTCGGGCGGCAAAGCGGCAAGGCTCAGCGGCGAAAGGCTCGCCTTTCTGGATGGTCAAAGCCTTGTGCATATCACTCTTGGGACGGGCAGAGGGCATCAGATAAGGGTGCAGATGGCGCACCACGGCTATCCGCTTATCGGCGACGCCCGCTACGGCTCGCGCGGCGGAAATATCGCGCTGTTCGGGGCTGTGCTTCGCTTTACTCATCCCGTTAAAAAGGAAGTTATGATCTTTTGCGCCGCGCCGAAAACAAACGCGTTTTCAGCTTTCAGCGATACTACTCATTTATTCTTGAAGGGAGTCCGCGATGGAAAAGCCGTTTCGTTATGAGGTAACTCACGTCTGCGCTCAGTCCGGAGCGCGCCTTGGCAAGCTCTACACCCCGCACGGAGTAATAGAAACGCCTATTTATATGCCTGTCGGAACTCAGGCGGCGGTTAAGGCTATGACAAGCCGCGATATGGAGGACATAGGCACGCAGATTCTGCTTGCCAATACATACCATCTACACCTTCGCCCGGGCGAGGCGCTCGTAAAAAAAGCGGGCGGGCTGCACAAATTCATGTGCTGGAATAAGCCGATTCTTACCGACAGCGGCGGATTTCAGGTTTTTTCGCTTGCAAAGCTGCGCAAGATTGAGGAGGAGGGCGTCCGCTTCCAGAGCCACATTGACGGAAGCCGCCTTTCGCTTACACCCGAAAGCGTAATGCAGATTGAGCAGGATTTGGGCGCGGATATTGCGATGGCGTTTGACGTCTGCTCGCCCTACCCCTGCGATTACGATACCGCAAAGGCGGCTATGGAGCGCACTCACCGCTGGGCGGAGCGCTGCAAGAAGGCGCACACGCGCGAGGACCAGGCGCTTTTCGGAATCGTGCAGGGCGCGTTCTATAAGGATTTGCGCAGGGAGAGCGCGAAAACGCTTGCGGATATGGATTTCATCGGCTACGGCATAGGCGGGCTTTCTGTCGGCGAGCCGAAGGAAATCATGTATGAAATGCTGGACGAGATTCAGCCGCTTATGCCCGCCGAAAAGCCGCGCTACCTTATGGGCGTAGGCACTCCCGACTGCCTTGTTGAGGGCGTTCTGCGCGGAGTCCAGACGGCTGCTCAGCTCGCGGATCTGCTCTTCGAGCTGGCGGCGGGATTTCATTGTCGGTGCTGCTTTGGCCGGTGGTGTGGCTGCGCTTGCTGCTGTGGTGGATGGTGTT
>CAZUTB010000059.1:0-8500 GCA_964622905.1 uncultured Oscillospiraceae bacterium
CGGCGTATGAATATCAAATGACACCATGAGCCGCGAGCTGTTCCGCGTATCCTCGGCATAGACGCGCTTGACGCTTTTGAGCGTTTCAATAGCCCTTGGAGTCATATCTCCAAGGTTGCCTATCGGGGTTGCGACAACGTAAAGAACAGGCATATCACGCTTCCTCCGGAATGAGTTTTTCCGCAACGCGCAGAATTGCGCTTCTGGAGCGCGGATTTTTCTCTATCTCAGCCGCGCTCGGCTTTATCGCTCCGCCGATTCCTCGGGCAACGGGCTTTCTTCCGCAGGTGCATATAGGCGCTTTCGGCGGGCATATGCACGGAAACTGCATTTTTTTGAAGGTCTGCTTTACAATTCTGTCCTCAAGCGAGTGGAAGGTTATAACGCAGAGCCTTCCGCCCGGCTTAAGCACGCTCATCCAGTCCTCAAGCGCCTTCTTGAGCGGGTCAAGCTCATCGTTTACAGCGATTCTGACCGCCTGAAAGGAGCGGCGCGCAGGATGACCCTCCTGCTTTTGCCTTACAGCCTTAGGAACGGCTCTGTCGATAACATTTACCAAATCAAAGGTGGTCATAAGCGGCTTCTCGGCTCTTATTTCAACAAGCACCTTGGCTATCCGCGCCGCCCATTTCTCCTCGCCGTACTCCAATAGAATGCGCCTTATTTCATCCTCGGGATAGGTATTCAGAAGCTCGGCGGCGGTTATTCCCGAGGATCGGTCCATTCTCATATCAAGCGGCGCATCCTCATGGTAGGAAAAGCCGCGCTCCTTCTCGTCAAGCTGATAGGAGGAAACGCCAAGGTCAAGCAAACCGCCGTCCAACAGAGGCGCTCCCGCTTCCTCAAGCAGCTCTTTAACATCATGAAAATTTCCATGAATAGGGGTAAAGCCCGAGAAACGCGAAAGCCGCGCCGTTGCCGCTCTCAGAGCGTCCTCGTCGCGGTCTATTCCAAAAAGCCTCGCGCCGTCACCCGCGGCGGCAAGTATTGCCTCGCTGTGTCCTCCCGCGCCGAGAGTTCCGTCGGCATAAGCTCCGCCGGACACGGGGCGCAGATTTTCGATAACCTCGTTAAGCATTACGGGTATGTGATGAAATTCCATTAAAGCTCCTTAATTCAAGGCTCCAGCCCCAAAAGGCTGCGCATTTCGCCCGCAAGATAGAGCGAGCCGGCGCAGACAATTACTCCGCCATCGCCCGCCAGCTCCCTTGCGCGCTTGAGTCCTTCGCTCAGAGATTCCGTCGTTTCGCATTTTTCTCCGCATTTGCCGAACACCTCGGCTATTTCGGAAACGGAAGCTGCGCGCGGAGTTGATACGGGAACGGCAACGATACTCTCTGCAAAGGATGAAAACACCTCTGCAAGCTCCGGTATCAGCTTATCCTTCATAATTCCTGCCAGGAGAACGATTTTTCTCTTTTTAATGGCAGAGGAAACGAAATCTGCAAGCGAGCGAGCGCCCTGCGGGTTATGCGCGCCGTCGATAAGTATATTCCCCTGCCATTCAAGCCGCGCAGGCCATGAAGCGCTCTCCAAGCCCTTTACAACAGCTTCATCCGGCACCGGAAGCGCAAAGAGTCTCAGCGCCTCCACCGCGCAGGCGGCGTTTGAAAGCTGATGAGCGCCGGCAAGCGGAAGGAATATGCGCCTTCCAAAAACCTCGGTTTCCTCGCCGTTTTCTTTAAGGCTCACAAGCGGAAGCGGAGTTACGGGGAAGAGCCTTGCGTTCTTCTCTTCACAAGCGCTTCTGAACACGGAAAGCACGGAGGGCAGACAGGGATGCACAACGCAGGGCGTGTTCTCCTTTATGATACCCGCCTTTTCCGCCGCAATCTTTTCTATGGTATCTCCCAGATACTGCATATGGTCCATTCCTATTGCGGCGATGACCGAAACGGAGGGCTTTACAACGTTAGTCGGGTCAAGCCTTCCGCCCATCCCGACCTCAAGCACCATTGCATCGACCTTTTCGCGAAGGAAAATATCGAACATACAAACGGTGCCCATTTCAAACGCGGTAAGGCGAAGGCGCGGCTCTCTGTCCGCCGCCGCCTTCATCCTCTCCACCGCGCTTACAAGCGCCTCGTCGCTGACGGGCTTTCCGTTAATGCGGATTCGCTCGTTATACACCTGCAAAAACGGCGAGGTGTACAGACCGGTCTTATACCCTGCCGCGCGGAGGCAGCTTTCCGCCATTGCGCAGACGCTGCCCTTCCCGTTGGTTCCCGCAACGTGAATCGCGGGGGTTTGGGATATGTCAAGCCCCATGCGGGACAGCATTTCCGAGGTGTTTTCAAGCCCGTGCTTTTCCCCCGAATAGCGCCCCGCATGGATGTAATTGATTGCTTCCTCGGCGGTCATGATATCACGCCTTTCACCGATTAGCCCCTCAGCTCCTCAATTCTTCCGGAGAGGCTCACAAGCATTTGTTCATTCGTCGCAAGCTTCGCCTTTTCCTGCTCGATAAGCGCGGCGGGCGCCTTGCTCAGGAAGCCCTCATTGGCGAGCTTTCCGTTCGCGCGGGCGATTTCCTGACGAATCTGCGCCATTTCCTTCTCAAGCCGCTGAATTTCCTTGCCGATGTCCACAAGGTCGCCAAGCGGTATGAAAAGCTCCGCGGCGGGGCACACATGGCTTACCACCTTTTCGGTCACTTCCGCGCGGGAGGCGATGATAGTGGTTTCGCTCACCTGCGCAAGGCGGGTGAAATACTGACCCGCATCCTTCAAGGTATTCTGCCAGCCCTCGGAGGGAAGAAGCATGAGGTGCGTTTTTCTTCCCGCCTGCACGTTCATTTCGGCGCGGAGGTTGCGGATTGCGCGGATGATGTCCATCACGCCCTGCATTTCCGTTTCTTCCTTTTCAAAATCGAAACGGGCATCCGCAATAGGCCAGTCTTTGGTCATTATAGTCCCTTCCGTTCCGGGAATATAACGGTACACGCTGTCGGTCACATACGGCATGAAGGGATGAAGCAGCTTAAGCACTCCGGTAAGGATATGCGAAAGCACCGCCTTCACCGTGCGCTTTGCGCTCTCGTCCTCGCCAAGCAGACGGCTCTTGCACAGCTCAATATACCAATCGCAGAACTCGCCCCACGCAAAATCGTTGATTGCCTGCGCCGCAAGCCCGAGGTCGCAATCGTCCATATGCTCGGTTACCTCGCGCACAGCCTTGTTGTAGCGGCTGAGAATCCACTTGTCGGGCAGGGTCAGTTCGCAGCCCTCAAGACTCTCCGGCTTATCCATGTTCATAAGCACGAAGCGGCTTGCGTTCCATATCTTATTGGCAAAGTTGCGGGCAGCCTCCACCTTTTCGGTGGAATAGCGCATATCATTGCCCGGCGCTACGCCCATGATGAGCGAGAAGCGCAGAGCGTCCGCTCCGTACTGGTCGATGATTTCAAGCGGGTCAAGACCGTTGCCGAGGGACTTTGACATCTTGCGCCCCTTTGCATCGCGCACAAGCCCGTGCATAAGCACGGTATGGAAGGGCGGCTTGCCCATCTGCTCCATCGAGGAGAATATCATTCGCGCAACCCAGAAGAAGATTATGTCATAGCCAGTCACCAGCACGGAGGTCGGGAAGAAGGTTTTAAGGTCGTCGGTTTCCTCGGGCCAGCCGAGAGTTGAGAACGGCCAGAGCGCCGAGGAGAACCAAGTATCAAGCACATCCTCATCCTGATGAAGGTGCTTGGAGCCGCACTTCGGGCACTTATCGGGCGTTTCGCGGCTCACTATGGGTTCGCCGCAGTCGTCGCAGTACCACGCGGGAATGCGATGACCCCACCAGAGCTGGCGGGAAATGCACCAGTCGCGGATGTTCTCCATCCAGTTGTAATAGGTTTTTGTGAAGCGCTCGGGAATGAACTTGGTTTCGCCGCTTCTCACCGCTTCGATAGCGGGCTTTGCAAGCGGCTCCATCTTCACGAACCACTGCACGCTTGTGAGCGGCTCAACCGTATGATGGCAGCGGTAGCAGGTGCCCACATTATGCGAGTAATCCTCAATCTTCACAAGAAGACCTAAGGAATCAAGCTCCTCCACAATCTTTTCGCGGCACTCAAGCGCGCTCATGCCCTCGTACTTGCCCGCCTCGGAATTCATCGTTCCGTCGTCGTTCATCACGCGGATAATCTTGAGGTCATGGCGCTTTGCCACCTCAAAGTCGTTCGGGTCATGCGCAGGGGTCATCTTCACCGCGCCCGTTCCGAACTCCATATCCACATATTCGTCAGCCACAACGGGAATCTCGCGGTTCATTATAGGCAGGATTACATTTTTGCCCACAAGCTCCGTATAGCGCGGGTCATTGGGATTCACCGCTACGCCCGTATCGCCCAGCATTGTTTCGGGGCGCGTTGTAGCCACAACCACGGAGGTTTTTCCGTCCGCGCTCATATAGCGCACGTGCCAGAGATGGCTCTTCTGCTCCTCGAATTCCACCTCGGCATCGGAAAGCGCGGTGCGGCACTCGGGGCACCAGTTGATTATACGGTTTCCGCGATAGATAAGCCCCTTTTCGTAGAGGCGCACGAACACCTCGCGCACGGCTTTATTGCAGCCCTCATCCATAGTAAAGCGCTTGCGCGACCAATCGCAGGACGCGCCCATTTTGCGGGTCTGCTGCTCAATCCTTCCGCCGTACTCTTCCTTCCATTGCCACACGCGCTCAAGAAAGCCCTCGCGCCCAAGCTGCTGCTTGGTGATTCCCTGCTTTGCAAGGGTATCGGCTACGCGCACCTCGGTTGCTATGGAGGCATGGTCGGTTCCGGGCACCCATAGGGTTTCCTCGCCCTTCAATCTATGATACCTTACTAAGGTATCCTGAAGGGTCATATCCATTGCATGACCCATATGAAGCTGACCGGTAATATTAGGAGGCGGCATCACCACGGTGAACGCCTTCGCTCCGCCCTTCTTTACGGGCTTGAAGGCGCCGCTTTCCTCCCACTCCTTATAAAGCTTATCCTCAATCTCCTTTGGGTCGTAGTTCTTTTCCATTGCGAATTCTTTCGCGTCCATAAATCTATCTCCTATCGCTTTCAGATTATATCCAGCAGTATCAGCGCGCCCAGCATTGCGGGAACGAGGGCGACAGCCTTAATGATAACCTTAGCCTTTGGCGAGCCGCCGAAAAGCTTATCCGACAGAGCGCCTGCAAGCGCGCATATCAGCCCGCCCGCGACCAGCAGGATACATCCGAGAGGGTCCAGCTTTTCAAGTATCCTCTGAGTATCCATTCGCGTCACCCCCTTTAATTCACGCAAAGCATTTCTCCAAAAAAAGCAAAAGCATCCGCCCAACTCGGGCGAATGCTTAATTCGCTGTACCACCATGTTTTCACGGCTTGCGCCGCCTCTTTTACGCTGTATCGGGCGCGCCCGCATGAGCTGGTTTCCCTCACCCATGCCTTCAAAAGCGACTTCTCCGAATTGCCTTCCGCCGCGGTCTTACAGCCGATGAACCGCGTTCTCTGTCGGGGCTTTTCGGGTACTGCTCTTTCTCATCAGGAGATATGCATTGCTAATACTTCTGAGTATGAGAAATCAGACGGCAATTTGCCGTCCTATCTCAAACGTGCAGATAGGCTTACGCCTGCTTCGCCTTGGCAGCCTCATCCATCTTGATGACCTGCTTGCCGTCATAATAGCCGCAGTTCTTGCAGACGCGATGCGCCAGCTTCATCTTGTGGCACTGTGAGCATTCAACGATAGCAGGAGCCTCAAGCTTCCAGTTCGCGCGGCGGGAATGCTTGCGAGCCTTAGAAATTTTACCCTTAGGAAGAGCCATATCTACACCTCCTCGTTATTTTTCAGCAGTTGACGCAGAGCAGACATCGGATTTTCATCGTCGATATCCATCTCGCAGCCACAAGCGCCTTCATTGAGATTCTTACCGCATTTCGGACAAAGCCCAAGGCAGTCCTCCGTGCAAAGAAATCTTATTGGCAGCTCAAGCACCGCAAGAGTTAGCGCCAGCAGGGATAAATCCAGCTTAGAGCCTTCATAGGAAAACTGTTCGGCATCATCCGTCGCTTCTCCCGTTACGAACGCCTCATTGAAAGGCACTCGAATAGGAAAATCAACGGGCTTCAGGCAGCGCGAGCATTTCCCGCGAGCCGTTGCCGTAAGCTCTCCTTCGACCACGATTGCGTTTACGCCCGTAACAGAATACCTGCCCTCAAGCGTAACCCTGTCAGGAAACTCTACGGTTTCACCCATTACATCCTGCGGGGGCAGCTCTCCCTCCACTGTGAAAGGGATTTCCTCACCCGGCATCCGCAGTCCCTTGGATACATCGAGAATCATTCCATCACTCCAAACGTGACCGTGTGATATTATAAGGCTTTGGCAAGAGCTTTGTCAAGCAAAATTAAAAGAGAGTCGAAAATTTGTATAAAAAGCTTCATTGATACATTTCAAGCTTTTCCCTGGCCGTTTCGATAGCCTTTTTGACGGTTTCGGGTGCGGGTCCGCCGACAAGCGAGCGCTGCTCAACACAGGTTTTCATTGAAAGCGCGGTGAAAACATCATCCTCAAACGCGTCGGAGAAGCTCTTAAGCTCCTCAAGCGAAAGCTCTGTCAAGCCCTTCTGCTCCTTTTCCGCATGGAGAACGATTTCACCGAGGATTCTGTGCGCGTCGCGGAAGGGAACGCCCTTCCTTACAAGATAGTCAGCCGCGTCGGTTGCGTTGGTGAAGCCGCCGGAAGCGCCCTTTGCCATGGTATCCGTATTGAAGCGCAGGGTTCTGAGCATTTCCGTGAACACATGGAGGGACTTTACAATGGTATCGCGCGCGTCGAAAAGCGCTTCCTTGTCCTCCTGCATATCCTTATTATAGGCAAGCGGAATGCCCTTCATTACGGTTAAAAGCGCGGTGAGGTCGCCGTATACCCTGCCCGTTTTTCCGCGAATCAATTCGGCAACGTCGGGGTTCTTCTTCTGCGGCATAATGCTTGAGCCGGTAGAATACTCATCATCCATCGTGACAAATTTGAACTCGTTGGTTGACCAGAGGATAAGCTCCTCACAGAAGCGGGAAAGGTGCATCATCGTTACTGACGCGGAATAGATGTAATCCAGCATAAAGTCCCTGTCCGAAACTCCGTCAAGGCTGTTCTCCGTTATCTCGGAAAAGCCAAGCTCCTCAGCTACGCTCTGCCTGTCAAGCGGATAGGTTGTCCCAGCAAGCGCTCCCGAGCCGAGAGGCATGGAGTCCGCAGAGCTTTCCGCCGCCGAAAAGCGCTTCAGGTCGCGAAGGAACATCTGGAAATACGCCATCATATGATGCGCAAGGGTTATCGGCTGCGCCTTTTGCAGATGAGTGTAGCCCGGCATTATGCTGTGAAGGTTGTTTTCGGCAATATTAAGCAGCACGTTTTCTAAGGAAAGCAGCATTTCGCGCGCTTCCTTCGCCGCGCGCTTAACGTACATTCTGCCGTCAAGCGCAACTTGATCGTTGCGGCTTCTTCCGGTGTGCAGGCGCTTTCCCGCATCGCCGATACGCTCTATAAGAATTTTCTCCACGTTCATGTGGATGTCCTCGGCGTCCTTCTGCCACTCAATCTTTCCGTCCCTTGCGTCCGCAAGGATTCCGTTTAAGCCCTCGATTATCTTTTCGGAATCCTCCTTTGGAATTATCCCCTGCTTGCCCAGCATACGCGCGTGAGCAATGGAGCCTGTGATATCCTCCATGTACAAGCGCTTGTCAAACGAAATGGACGAATGAAAATCATCCATCAGCCCGCTTGTCGCCTTTTCAAAGCGCCCGCCCCAAAGCTTTGCCATATACGCATTCTCCTTATTAATAAGAGGCCGTGGGAAGCAGCTTTCCACGACCCCTTAAAATCACTTATATTACTTCGTTTCCTTGCCGGCTCTTTCCTGCATAAGCGCGCGCACCTTGAGCGGCAGACCGAAGCAGTTGATGAAACCGCCCGCATCCTTATGGCTGTACAGATCCTGACTGTCGCCAAAGGTGGCAATCTGCTCGCTGTAAAGCGTGTAGGGGGACTTTACGCCGTTAGGGATGATATTGCCCTTATAGAGCTTGAGCTTTACGGTTCCGGTCACGTTCTGCTGAGTGGAATCCACGAAGGCGGAAAGCGCCTCGCGCAAAGGGGTGAACCAGCAGCCGTCATAAACAAGCTCCGCGAAGCGAATCGCGACCTGCTCCTTATAATGGGAGGTTGCGCGGTCGAGGGTGATGCTTTCAAGCACCTCGTGAGCCTTGTAAAGAATAGATCCGCCGGGGGTCTCATATACTCCGCGGCTCTTCATTCCCACAAGACGGTTTTCAACAAGGTCGGAGATGCCAACGCCGTTGCGTCCGCCAATCTCGTTAAGCTTGGTTACCATGTCTACTCCGCCGAGGGCTTCGCCGTTAAGCTTTACGGGAATGCCCTTCTCGAACTCAAGCTCGATATATTCGGGCTTGTCGGGAGCCTGCTCGGGATAAACGCCCATAAAGAGGAAATCATCCTCGGGAGGCGCGTTCC
>CAZUTB010000060.1:0-8336 GCA_964622905.1 uncultured Oscillospiraceae bacterium
GAAAGCGGGAAGGCGGATTACGGCTGCACCGACAGATTTCTGTCGGAATACACAATATCCGATAATAATTACAGCTACACCGTAATACCGCTTGTAGGCGAGCAGCAGGACATCTGCATTGCCGTTGCACGAAGGATGGGGAATGAGTTCCTTTCCGCGCTCAATAAGTTTATTCACACGCTGTCCGACAGCACCAAGACCACCTATATCAGCGACGGAAACCATCACGGCTCCGTGAACTGGATTACGCTGTTTTTCAGAACGAAGCCGATACTTGCAAGCCTGGTTGTTGCGGCTGTTATTGTGCTTCTGCTGGCTGCTGTTCTGTTCGCATTTTATGCGGAGAAGAACAAAAAGAAAAATCTGGTGCTTGAGAAAAACAAGGTTGCTCTGAGCGACGCGCTGATTCACGCGGAAGAAGCAAGCAATGCAAAGGGCAATTTCATGTCCCGAATGAGCCATGAAATCAGAACGCCCCTCAATGCGATTATCGGATACCTTGAAATTGCCAAGGATGAGGAAGGCAATTCGGAAAAGACGAGCTATTGCCTTGACAAGTCCCAGCTTGCCTCCAGACACCTGCTCTCTATCATCAATGATGTGCTTGACGTTTCCTCCATCGAGAGCGGCAGAATGAAAATTGCGCATGAAGACTTTGACCTCAAGCAGCTCATAAACGAGCTGACCACAATTTTCTATGCGCAGGCTAAGGCGAAGGGCGTTAAGTTTGATGTTTCGGTTGACCGCATCGAACACGAATGGTTCTCGGGGGATGAGCTGCGCGTTAAGCAAATTCTCCTGAACCTGCTTTCCAACGCCGTAAAGTTTACGCCCGAGGGCGGAAACGTGACGCTTGGAATTCGTCAGGCGGGGATAAAGGACGAAAAGACGCTTCTTGAGTTCACGGTGCGCGATACCGGCATCGGCATGAGCGAGGAATATAAAACCAGACTGTTCAAGCCGTTTGAGCAGGAGAGCGCGTCAACGGCTAAAACGTACGGCGGAACGGGTCTCGGGCTTTCCATCAGCAGCAACCTTGTGCGAATGATGAACGGGCAAATCAAGGTTGAGAGCGAGCAGGGCAAGGGCACCGTGTTTACCGTGGTGCTGCCGTTTGATTCCTCCGTTAAGCAGCCTGCCGACGCCGGAAGCACGCCGGCGAACTTCTTTGAAAACGTTAACGCTCTCGTTGTGGACGATGAAGCGGATACCTGCGAGTATGTCAAAAAGCTGATGATTCGCTTCGGCGTGAGATGCGATACCGTAACCAGCGGCAAAAAGGCGCTCAGGCGCATTACGTCAAGAATGGAGGACGGGCATCCGTATGACCTGTGCATAATTGACTGGTGCATGAAGGAGATGAACGGGCTGGATACCGCTAGAGAGATACGAAAGCTCTGCGGCAGTGAACTGCCTATTATCATCGCAACCGCGTATGATTACACGGAAATCGTAGACGAAGCAAAGAAAGTCGGAGTGGACAGAATCATATCCAAGCCGCTGTTCCAGTCCACTCTGTTTAATCTGCTTATGAATACATACGGCAAATACATTGCTGATGAGCCCAAGGCTGCCTTCGCTGTCGATTTGCGCGGAAACAGACTGATTCTGGCGGAAGACAATGAGATGAATATGGAAATTGCGCTTGATATTCTTGGCAAGGCAGGGCTTGAAATCACTCCTGTTGTGAACGGAAAAGAAGCGCTGGATACCTTCCTTGCAAGCAAGCCCGATGAGTATGACGGAATTCTGATGGATATTCAGATGCCTGTGATGGACGGCTATGAAGCGGCGAACAAAATCCGCGCCAGCGCTCATCCCTGCGCAAAAACGATTCCAATCATCGCTATGACGGCAAACGCCTTCAACGAGGATGTGGCAGCCGCGATTGCCGCCGGAATGAACGACCATATTTCCAAGCCGATTAACTATGATAAGCTTTTTGCCGCCCTCGGCAGGTTTATCAATAAAGGGAAGCCGCAAGGCGGCGATGAGCAATGAACAGCATCAAGCGCAAAATGCATAAGAACGGGGGCTGACGAAGTAAATGCTGCCGACAATGATGATAGTCGATGATATTGAAATGAACCGCGCAATGCTGAAAAGTATCTTTCAGGGAGAATTCTGCTTTCTGGAAGCGGAAAGCAGCGAAGAAGCGATAGCCCTTTTGCAGAGCAGAAGCGAAAAAATAGGCTTCTTGATTCTTGACCTCAGCATGGAAGGAATGTCCGGAATTGATTTGCTGAAAAAATTCGGCAAAGAGCCTTATCTTAACGGCGTTCCCGTTGCGGTAGTCACCTCCAGCGATAAGATTGAGGACCAGCTGGGAGCATTCGACGTCGGCGCCAGCGAATTCATCACCAAGCCGTTCGACCCAAAGGTAATTCGTTCCAGAGTACACGCGATATGGGCGACAGCCGAAAAGCTGCGCGAAAGCGAGCATGAAAAGGCGCTTTTGAAAGAAAAATCCGAAAGAGACGCGATGACGGGGCTTCTGAACAAGCCGACCGCGCAGAGCATAATAGGAAGCCGCCTTTCCGAAGATTCCGAGGGAATCCATGCCCTTCTGATGATAGACATCGACAATTTCAAGGGCGTGAACGATAAGCTCGGGCACCTAAACGGCGATAATGTAATCCGCATTGTTGCCAAGACCATGCGCGAGCGCTTTCGCGAGAGCGATGTGCTTGCCCGATTTGGCGGGGATGAATTCTGCGTATTCATGCATAACCTGCCGAGTCCGGAAACGGCAAGGAATAAGGCGCAGGCTCTGTCGGGAGCTATTCAGATGGAATCGGACAAGCAGGCGTCCGTTTCGTTTTCCGTAAGCATAGGGCTTGCTTTTTCCAATCGCGAGCATAAAACCCGCGAGGAATTGTTCAGGCAAGCCGACGAAGCCTTGTATAGGGCAAAGAACGCGGGGAAATCCTGCGTCTGCGAATACGACAGCCATACCTCCGATACGATTACCATTAAGGAAGTAAAAGAGGACGCGGCTCATTTCCGCGCTCTCCTGAACCTGCTGCCGGTGGGCGTTGGAATCCTGTATGCGTATCCGGATGGCAAAATGCGCTTTGGTTACTTCAACGACGCCTTTTACCGCATGATGGGAGAAACGCGCGCGGAGCGCAGGCAATATATCGGCGAAACCTTCTTTGAATCCGTACACCCCGAGGATAAGGACGCGTCAATTTCGGAAATGCGCAGCTCGCTTGAGGAAAACCGCAACGGCAATACCGATGTGCGCATCTGCCGCCGCGACGGGAGCTATAAATGGTATAACGCGCAATGCGCCAAGATAGAAGCAACCGATGAATATACTATGCTGTATATCACGCTTGTCGATATAAGCCATTTGAAGTGAACTGCCGCCTGAGCCTCCCTTGGCATACCGAGCCTGAATGCTTGGGAGCGCGCGCCTTCATTGTGTCCCCAAAGCTGCAATCAGGTTTCTTGACAGACTGAGGCGCGGGTTTTGTGACCCGCGCCTTTTCTGCTGCTTAATTTTCTTCTATTAGTTATTTTCCTTACGATAGCTTTTCGGAATTCAATCTGTCTATCATTTTTTGGTGCGTTATTTTCTGCGCCCTGCCGTGCTTTACTTTTCGTGGCACGAGCCGCACATTGCGCAATGCTCGCAGCTTCCGCAGCAGGCGGATTTGCCCTTCTTCCTGCTCCTTACGAGAGAAGCGATGATTAGAGCGACTATTGCGATAAGCACGGCGCAGATGATAATTGTTCCCGCGTTAGCGGCAAGCCATTTCAGCATAATGTTTGCTCCTTTCCTTTTGAAGCGCTTATGAAAGCCTTACGTTCGCGGTAAGCTTGGTCGCCTCCTTATAGGGCTTCACAAGCATATAAACCATAGCGGCGAGAATGGCAAACGCGAATACTAGCCCGACTGCGCTGATATTCCCCGTAAACAGCCCGCCGAACTGATTTATCATCAGGGCGACGGCATAGGCAAAGCCGCACTGATAGCCGATGGCGAACCATGTCCATTTTGCGCTGTTCATTTCGCGCTTGATAGCGCCGATTGCCGCGAAGCAGGGGGCGCAGAGCAGGTTGAACACGAGGAAGGAATAGCCCGTAATGCCCGTGAACACGCCGGCAAGCGTCTGATAAACATTGCCAGAGCCTCCGTAGAGGATTCCCATGGTGCCGACAATGTTTTCCTTTGCGACAAGCCCTGTGATGGAAGCGACCGCCGCCTGCCATGTGCCCCAGCCGAGAGGTCTGAATATCCACGCTACAGCTCCGCCGACGGCGGCAAGTATGGAATAGTCAAGCTCGCTTTCCTCAAGCATACGGAAGCTGCCGTCAACCACTCCGAAATAGGTTGTGAACCATACGGCGATTGTGGAGAGCAGGATTATCGTTCCCGCCTTCCGGATGAAGCTCCAGCCGCGCTCCCACATTGAGCTGAGCAGGTTTTTCAGGGTTGGCATATGATAGGCGGGCAGCTCCATAACGAAGGGCGCAGGCTCGCCCGCAAACATTTTCGTCTTCTTCAGGATTACTCCGGACACGATGATTGCTATCATACCGATGAAGTAGGCGGAGGTGGCAACCCATGCGCTTCCGCCGAAGATTGCGCCCGCAATCATGGAGATGAACGGCACCTTTGCCCCGCAGGGAATAAAGGTGGTAGTCATTATGGTCATTCGGCGGTCGCGCTCATTCTCGATTGTGCGGCTCGCCATAATTCCGGGAACGCCGCAGCCAACGCCTACAAGCATCGGAATGAAGCTCTTTCCCGAAAGCCCGAACTTGCGGAACACGCGGTCAAGCACGAACGCAATGCGGGACATATAACCGCAGGCTTCAAGGAAAGCGAGCATCAGGAACAGCACAAGCATCTGCGGCACGAAGCCGAGAACGGCGCCGATGCCCGCAACGATTCCGTCGTTAATCAGCCCTGCAAGCCACGGCGCGGCGTTTGCCGCCTCAAGAGCCTCGCCGACAAGCACGGGTATGCCCTTTATCCAGACCCCGTAAGCGGAGGTGTCGGGCGCGCCGTAAGCCTCTTTGTAATCGGTGCTGAGGTACGCGTTTGCGGCCTCCTCAAGCTGAGCCTTTGTTACTCCGCTGACCTCCGTAACGGCAAGCGTTTCCTCGTCCGTCACCTCGTAGGAAACCAAAGCGTCCGCGGGAGTAAGCGCGATAAGCTCCTCAAGCGCCGCCTTTGCAGAAGCTTCGTCAAAGGCTTCCGATTCCGTGCTTAGGGCAGACGCGATATCGTCGCTGCCGTACTCGGAGTTAAACGCTTCCAGAATCAAGTCGCTGTCGCCATACGCTTCGGCGGCTTCCTCGTACTGCGCCGAGCCGTTGCCGAACAAATGCCAGCCGTCGCCGAAAAGCCCGTCGTTCGCCCAGTCCGTCGCGGGCGCTCCTATGCCAATCATTGCAATCCAGTAGACCGCGAACATGACTATTGCAAATATTGGCAGCCCAAGCCAGCGGTTTGTAACGATTCGGTCAATCTTGTCCGAGGCGGAGAGCTTGCCCGCGCTTTTCTTTTTATAGCAGCCCTTGAGCAGCGAGGCTATGTAGACATACCGCTCGTTCGTTATTATGCTCTCCGAATCGTCGTCCATTTCCTTTTCCGCGGCTTTGATGTCCGATTCTATGTGCGCAAGCACAGCTTTGTCAATTTTGAGCTGCGTAAGAACCTTATCGTCCCGCTCAAATATCTTGATGGCGTACCAGCGCTGGCGCTCCTGCGGAAGCCCGTGCACCGCCGCCTCCTCGATATGCGCAAGCGCGTGCTCCACAGCGCCGGAAAAGGTGTGCATCGGCACGGTTTTTGTGCTTTTTGCAGCCTCTATCGCAGCCTCGGCAGCCTCCATGATTCCGTCGCCCTTGAGGGCTGAAATCTCGACAATTCTGCATCCAAGCTCGCGGGAAAGCTCCGCTATGTTTATCTTATCGCCGCTCTTGCGCACAACGTCCATCATGTTTATCGCAATCACAACGGGAATCCCAAGCTCCGTCAGCTGCGTTGTGAGATAAAGATTGCGCTCAAGGTTCGTGCCGTCCACGATGTTCAGTATAGCGTCGGGGCGCTCGCCGATAAGGTAGTTGCGCGCCACAACCTCCTCAAGGGTGTAGGGCGAAAGCGAGTAGATGCCGGGCAGGTCGGTGATTATCACGCCGTCATGCTTTTTAAGCCTGCCCTCCTTTTTCTCGACAGTGACTCCGGGCCAGTTGCCGACGAACTGGTTGGAACCGGTTAAGCCGTTGAACAGCGTTGTTTTGCCGCTGTTGGGGTTGCCCGCAAGGGCAATTCTGATTTCTTCAGCCATACGTTCCTCTCCTTTGAGGTTAGTTTTAACTAACCATCTGTTCAAAAAATAGGAGGTGTTTTCCCTCCGAGCGCGCTGCCCGCGCCTTTACGCAATCTCTATCATGTCCGCGTCCGCCTTGCGGAGCGAAAGCTCATAGCCTCTTACTGTGACCTCTATGGGGTCTCCGAGCGGCGCAACCTTGCGTACATAAACGCTTACGCCCTTTGTAATGCCCATGTCCATTATGCGGCGCTTCACCGCGCCCTCGCCGTGGAGCTTGACGACCGTTGCGTTTTCACCGATTTTCGACTGCCTCAGCGTCTTCATTCCTTCTCCTCCTCAAACAAGAATTTTTCCTGCCATCTCGCGGCTTATCGCCACGCGGGATTCTTTGACGCTCACGATAAGGTTTCCGGCTATTGCCGAAATCACCGTAACGTTCCCTCCCGCGACAAAGCCCAAATCCTCAAGATGCTTCTTGGTTTCCGGATTTCCGCCAACCTTTCGTATCATGCTTTCCTCTCCGATGTTGGCAAGCGTAAGCGGCATCATGTTCCCTCCTTAGTTCTCAATCGCGGCTGCGTGCGCGGGTTTTCGAAGCTTTGAATCGGTTAGCTTTGGCTAACTGCGCCGCATAGATACCCGCGCGAGTTATCTGCAAGCGCGGCGCAGGCGTTCATTTGGCATGAGCGCTTTTGCGGGTCTGAACCTTGAGCGGGCAGGGGAATTCACAGCCTGAAAAGGCGAGGCGCTTGCCGCTGCCGGTTAGCCTTCTCTAACCGAAGCTTAGTTTAATGCCTCTAACCGGAATTGTCAAGAGCATTCGCAAGAATATTTTGAGTTTATTTGTTGCTGCTGATTTCGGGCTTATGGGTATCTTGCCCACGAAGCGGCGTTTTTGCGCTTTGCTCTCCGCCGATTACTCCGTAAATATCTGCGCTAAGCTATTGACAGAGGGCATTCGGAGCAATATAATCTAACAAACGTTCGTTAGAGAAGGCGAGAAAAGAGAATGACGGAGGAATTGCGCATGGGGAGCAGGGCGGAAAAAGCGGCGGACAAGGCTCAAAGGGAAGCCGCAGGAGCACCGCAGAATGAAGTGCCCGACGGAACGGAAAACGGCAACGGAAATAACCCTCGGGAGAAAGCCGCAGGAGCGCCGCAGGGCAGCTTTCCGGATAGCACGCGTGAGAGGATAGCGCGCGAGGCGCTCTTGATGTTTTCGCAAAAGGGGTATTCGGCGGCGTCGATTCGGGCGATAGCCGCTAAGGTCGGGGTGAAGGAAAGCACCATCTATTATCACTTCAAGAGCAAGCGGGACATAATGGACACATTAATCGGGCGGGTTGACCAAATAATCGGAGGAATGAAGGCGCGGTTCATTGCAGCGTTCAACGCCTCACGCGAGATTAGCGCCGCCGCGATGACGGCGGTTGCCGAAGGCGTGCTGACCGGCTATCTCCTGAACCCCGACGTTTATCCGCTTTTGATGACGCTCTCCATTGAGAGAATGCAGAGCGCCGAGGCTGCCGGAGAATACGCTCGAATCGCCTTTTCCCTGCCGCTGGAGCAGCAGCGAATGGTTTTTCGGGAGATGGCGGAGCGCGGCTTTATTAAGCAGGGCGACGCGCAGGCGCTTGCCGAGGAATACTGGGGAATCATTTATCTCGCCTTCGAGCGGCATTGCGTAGGCGCGGAGGGCGGCGATATTGATGAAGCAAAGGCGCAGATTGCGCGCGGAATAAGGCTTTTATGCGAAAGAGAGGGCATTTTATGAAAAAGTACAGGAGCGAAAAGGCGGGCAGGGAAATCCTGCGGACATATGACGAGCTGCTTGCGCGCTGGGGAACGGCGGTTGAGCAGATTAACTTGAAATCGCAGTACGGAACAACGCATATAAACGCGGCGGGCGATAAAGACGCGGAGCCGGTGCTGCTCTTTCACGGCGTAGGCGACGATTCGGCGCTGATGTGGCTGAGAAACGCGGCATATCTTGCAC
Organism: uncultured Oscillospiraceae bacterium; assembly: GCA_964622905.1. Taxonomy (GTDB): domain Bacteria; phylum Bacillota; class Clostridia; order Christensenellales; family Aristaeellaceae; genus STF2-37. The sequence continues at coordinate 8,287 of CAZUTB010000060.1, forward strand.
AAAGGTATCGAATTTACGCCGTTGACACGATAGGAGGTCCCGGAAAGAGC
>CAZUTB010000061.1:0-8309 GCA_964622905.1 uncultured Oscillospiraceae bacterium
CTGCGCCTTTTTCGTCAGCTTTTCGACATAGGCGTTGTATTGCCTGATAGGCTCGGCGTAGGTGAATTCCTTTTCGCCCTCGATGAAGCCGTATAGATAATCGCTGCTTCGCCTATGCTCCTCATCGGGCGATGCAAGCAATTCCACGGACATAAGGTCGTTTGTAAGCAGACTTCCGCATTTATCGCAAAGGCTGTCGTAAGCCGCCGCCTTATCGGAAAGCGAAGCGCTTTCGGACGTAAGAATCGCGGCATCCTTCTCTATTTCCTCGCGGGAGGCGAAGCCTTCGCCGAGATAGCGCTTCGCAAGCGCGGAAATATTCATCGCCGAGGCGGCGCGCTTTTCCACCAGCGAGGCTACCGAGGCATAGGTTTCATCGCCCACGGTTATTCCGCTTTTATAAACCTTTTCGGCGTTGGCAAACTCCGTTTTCCAGCCCGAATAGGCGCTGTACAGAAGCGCGCCCGCAAGGCAGATGACGGCGAAAACTATCGCCAGCAGTCTTTTCCACATTTCTTCCTTCATCCTCTTTTCGCTGATAACGGCGATAAAAACGCGGCGGAACAGCGTTAAGCCGCGTTCCGCCGCTTATTGCGCATTTTGTTTACTTCTTAAGCTCAAGCAGCTTCTGCTTCAGCTCGCCCTCCATTGTAAGCAGGGTCTTTTCGGCTTCCGCCCTCTTTGCGCGGCCTTCGTCCTGAATCTTCACAACCTCGTCGAAGGTGTCGATAAGGCTCTGATTGGTCTGAACGAGGGTTTCGATGTCGATAATTCCGCGCTCGGCTTCCTTGGCGGTTTCGATAGTGCCCATCTTGAGGGTTTCCGCGTTCTTCTTGAGCAGCTCGTTAGTCATGTCGGTAACTGCCTTCTGAGCGCGCATAGCCTCCTGGCTGTGCTGAAGACCCAAAGCCAATACCATCTGGCTCTTCCAGAGCGGGAGGGTGTTGGCAAGCGTTGACTGAATGCGCTCAACGAGCAGGGAGTTGTTGTTCTGCAAGAGGCGAATCTGCGGAGCCATCTGCATGGAAACGGTGCGGGTCAGCTTGAGGTCATAGAGCTTCTTCTCAAAGCGATCGCACTGGGCGGAAAGGTCGTTAGCCTTCTGCGCGTCCATAGCGTCGCCCGTCTGCTTCGCCTTTGCGAGCAGGTCGGCAAGCTCGGTAGCCCTTACTTCCTTGAGCTTCTTTTCGCCCGCTACGATGTACATGGTCAGCTCGCGGAAATACTGGGTGTTCATATCATACATATGGTTGAACATGCTCACATCCTTGAGCAGCTGAACCTGATAGCCCTCAAGATTGGTGGCGATGGTATCAACATTGCCCTCTACCTTGGTGAAGCGCGCCTGCATTGCCTCAACGGACTTCTTTGCGTTGTAAAACAGCTTGGCGATGCCCTTGGGCTCGTCAGCGGACTCATTCATGCTCTTAAGCTCGGCAACAAGGTTCGCGAGCATATTGCCCACCTCGCCGGTTTCCTGAGTGCGGACGGTCTGGAGAGCGCTGTCGGAGAACTCGGAAATCTTCTTCTGCGCCTCTGCGCCGTAGAGCAGAACGTGGTCGGGATTATTGAGGTCAATCTTGGTTACAAAGCTGTCAATCGCCGCTTTTTCGGCGGGGGTCAGCTCAACTGAATCGCTGAGGTCGGCTTCAACCTTCGTTACATTGGGAACAGCCTTCTCAACTTTTTCGGCGGCAGGGGCGGTTATTTCCTTGGTGGTTACTTCGATGCTCTTTACTGCGCTGTCGGCAGCCTCGGAGGCGTTGGCAACATCCGAGAAGTCGAGCGTAAGGGTAGGCAGAGTTACGGGCTGCGCGGCTTCGGTTGCCTGCGGCTGAGGATTCTTTTCAATGTCTGTCATTAATGGACTTCCTCCTTTTGTTTTACCTTTGGCAGTTCCAGAACAATCGGGCCTTCCTTTGCGTTAAGCCGCGCCTTTAGCTCATCGGCGGCTGATATCGCGTCGGCAACGGCGCTTTCGCTCTTCGCCTTTGCCGCAGAGGAGATTTCTTCGGCGCTCTTTTGCATTGCCTCGGTTTGACGCTTCTGCTCGGCTGAGAGCGTACCCTCGTCCGAAAGACCGTCGCGCTTAAGCATCTGCTCAAGAACATCCACATCCGTGGTTATGTCAAGCATATCGTTCTGATAAAGCGTGTCAAGCTGCTTGTCAAACGCCTTGAGAACAAGCCCCATAGAACCTGTAATCTTCTTGCGCGCCTGGTCGGCATTCTCGCCGTACACTCCGCGCTCGTCCATCTTGCGGTAGCTTGCGAGCATTTTAAGCGTTGTCGGCAGATAATAGCTCATAAACTTACGAATCTGCGGCGCTTTGTTCGGCTGGTCGATAACCGTCTGAAAAATCTTTCCGGTAACGTCCTCAAGCTGAAAAATCTGATTGCTCAGCGCCTGGTCGGGAATCAAATCGTTCTCATGGCGAATCTGCCGAAGCATTTCGCGGCTCTTCTCAACCAAATCGTCAACCTCGGGATTGCCCGTAGGCTCGTAGTGCAGTAAATCCGCGGCTTCCTTTTCCTTGCTGGAATGCGGCGCTTTGGTGTTAAGCGGCGTTGAAAGCACTCCGGCAAGCCAGCTCACAAGGAAGCTCACCGCGAGCATCAGCGCCAGCGACCAGCCCTGATGCGGATGAAAGATTAACGCGAAAAGCACGGCTGTTACTCCGAAGCTTATCAGCGATACGTTTGTGCTTTTCTTAGATTTCCCGGGCTTGCGGCTGACTGCCATTCAAACGCCTCATTTCTCGTCTGTCGGCGCGGAGAGCCTCCGCGTCATTACTCATTATACAGCGGCTCATGCCGCCCGCGCGCCTTCCGCGCCCGAAAACCGCGCCGAAGGAGCTGAAATATGCTTACGGCTGTTTTATTGCTGCCGCCCTCTGTGCGAAACGTCGGTATATTGATTCTTCGGTGTTTTGCACAGCAATTATCATACCATATTTCATGCAAAAATGGAATATCGTACAGGGCGCGGCGCGGACAATTAATCGCATTTTAATGAGCCGTTAATCGTATTCGCGCAAAAGGGCGCGGTTTTTGACAGGAAAAGTATATTTTGGCAGGATGTGCGCGTTTTTCAGTCAAGATAATCAAGCACGTCCTTCGGCGCTTCGGCGTGCGGGAAGGCGCTGTTTATCGCCGACTCGCCGCCCTGTGAAATGCGCAGATACCACAGCGCCTGAACAGGGCGCATTCCAAGGCTCTGCGCCGCCTCCAGCTCCATGCTCCCGTCGTCGCCCACATAGAGGCATTCCTCCGCGCTAAGCGAAAGCTCCGCAAGGCAGCGCGTGAATATCTCCCTATCCGGCTTTGCCAAGCGCTGCTCATAGGAAAGCATTGCCGAATCAAAAAACGGGAAAAGCGGGCTTTCCCTAATAATCTCCGCTTCCTCGGAAAAGCAGTTGCTGATTAAGCCCAGGGCGATTCCGCGCCCTTTCAGCTCGCTGAGCAGCGGGAGTATTCCCTCGTCCATCTTGAGAAAGCAGCCGCGCTTTACCGCCCTGCGCTTTTCCATAACGCTTTTGAGCGCATCCTCGGAGAAGCGCCCGTTTTCCTTCATTATCTCCGCAATAACGCTCTCGGTTGTCCTCTCGCCGCGCGTCCTTGCGTCCTCGCTCGCGTGCCACAGCGGGTAAAAGCTCTCCGGCGCAATTCCCAAATCCTCGGCAATCTGTTTTCCGAAGTAGAGCGGGCTTTTCGCGTGCGTTATCAGCGTTTCATACATATCAAAAATAACGGCTTTTATCATATATGCACCTGCTTTTCATAGCATAGCACTATATTAACACATATGAAGCCGTAATTACTATATTTTATTCGGTTTTGTATTTTTCTTGGGGACTAATCCTCAAGCTCCAGCTTCCTGAAAAAGCAGGAGCGGCTGCCGGTATGACACGCAGCGCCCGTCTGATGAATCTTTATGAGCAGCGTATCGCCGTCGCAGTCGTAGAATATTTCCTGCACATCCTGAAAATGCCCCGAGGTTTCGCCCTTGAGCCAAAGCTTCTGCCTGCTGCGGCTAAAGTAGGTTGCGCGGCGCGTTTTTACAGTCATTTCAAGGCTTTCGCGGTTCATGTAGGCGAGCATAAGCACCTCGCCCGTTTCCGCGTCCTGCGCAATAGCCGGCACAAGCCCCTTATCATCGAACTTAATCATATCAATATTCACCCGCGCGCCTCCCTCAGAGCGTCCGAAAGCGAGAGCGTTCCCGCATATATCGCCTTGCCCGTTATAGCTCCCGCGCAGCCCGCCTCGCGAAGGCTCGCTATATCGGCGGCAGAGGAAACCCCGCCGCTTCCGATAATATCAAGCCCCGTCTTTTCAACCATCTCGCGGGTGCGCTCAAGGTTCGGACCCTCGAGCATTCCGTCGCGGCTGATATCCGTATAGATAACGGTTTTCACCCCGATATCGCGCATGGAGATTGCGAAGTATATAGCCGAAAGCCCGCTCCTTTCAAGCCAGCCGCGCGTCATAACCCTGCCGTTTTTCGCGTCGATTCCGACGGCAATCTTATCGCCGTATTCCCTTACCGCCTCACGCACAAGCTCGGGGCTTTCAACCGCCGCAGTCCCGAGGATTACGCGGGAAACGCCCGCCTCAACGCGCGTTTTGATGTCCTCCATAGTGCGGATTCCGCCGCCAAGCTCGATGAAAAGCCCGCACTCCCTCGCGATTCGCGTGAGTATCGGCAGGTTCTTCGCGTCGCCCGTAAAAGCGCCGTCAAGGTCAACTATGTGCAGGCATTCCGCGCCCATACTTTTCCATTTCACCGCCATCTCGGCAGGGTCGCCGTAGTCGGTAACGTCTTCCCTGCTCCCCTGGCGAAGGCGTACCGCGCGCCCGCCCAGCATATCTATTGCCGGATATAAAATCATAAATATCTCCTATTACAGCACGCCTTTTGTGGACATTACGCCTTTGATTCTCTCGTCATAGGAAACCGCCTCGGCAAGCGCCTTGCCGAACGCCTTGAAAAGCGCCTCCGCCATGTGGTGGCTGTTAGCGCCGTAGGGACCGGAGATGTGGAGGGTCATCAGGCTGTGCGAGGAAAGCGCGCGGAAGAACTCCTCGAAAAGCTGAACGTCCATATCGCCAATCATGGGCGAAGTGAACACAGCGCGGAAAACGAGGAAGGGTCTGCCCGAAAGGTCGAGCGTCGCCTCGGCAAGCGCCTCATCCATAGCAACGCGCGCAAAGCCCATCCGCTTTATGCCCTCCTTGCCGCCAAGGGCGGAAAGCAGCGCGTCGCCTATCGCAATTCCGACGTCCTCCGCGGTGTGATGCCCGTCCACGTTAAGGTCGCCATTGCACTTTACATAAAGCGATATGAAGGCAAAGCGCGCAAACGCCGTGAGCATATGGTCAAGAAAGCCGATTCCCGTGTCCACAAGCGCCTCGGCTGGCTTATCCAGATTGATTTTGACGGTTATGCAGGTTTCCTTGGTCTGCCTTGAAACTTCCGCGCTTCTCATATTCTGCTCCTTAGATTAAATCGTTTTTGCGGATAAGCACCGCGTTTGCGTGAGCGTCAAGCCCCTCGCTGCGAGCAAGGTTTATAATGCTGTCCGCGCTCTCCAGCAGTTTTTCACGGCTGTAGCAGATAAGGCTTGTGCGCTTTACGAAATCGTCAACGGAAAGCGGCGAGAAAAAGCGCGCGGTTCCGCTGGTCGGAAGCACATGATTGGGACCCGCAAAGTAATCGCCAAGCGGCTCGGGGCTCATATGCCCAAGGAAGATTGCGCCCGCGTTCCTTATGTACCCCACAAGGCTGAAAGGCTCCTTTATACAAAGCTCAAGATGCTCGGGCGCGATATCGCTCGCAAGCTCCGCGGCTTCAAAAAGGTCGTTCGTCACAACTATTGCGCCGTAGCTTTCCAGCGATTTCTGCGCAATCTCTTTGCGAGGAAGCGCCGCAAGCTGCTTTTCTGCCTCGGCAGCCGTCTTTTCCGCAATCTCGCGGGAGTCGGTTATCAGCATAACGGCGCTTAGGCGGTCATGCTCCGCCTGAGAGAGCAGGTCGGCGGCGACATACGCGGGATTCGCGCTTTCGTCCGCAATAACAAGCACCTCGCTCGGGCCTGCGAACATATCAATTCCCGTAAAGCCGAAAACCTCGCGCTTCGCAGTGGCAACATATATGTTTCCGGGACCCGTTATCTTGTCAACGCGCGGAATTGTGTCCGTTCCGAACGCAAGCGCCGCGATAGCCTGAGCGCCGCCCGCCTTGTATATGCGTGTAACGCCCGCCATATCCGCCGCAGCTATGGAAAGCGGGAAGGAAACGCCGCCGTCCTTGCCGGGAGGCGTTACCATTACTATGTCCTTAACTCCCGCAACAAGCGCGGGAAGCGCCTCCATCATAACGGAGGAGGGGTATGCCGCCGTTCCGCCGGGGACGTAAAGCCCAACGCGCGCAAGCGGAGTTATCATCTGCCCAAGCGCGCTGCCGGGCTTAAAGTCAATCCATGTTTCGCGCTTCTGCTTTTCATGGAAGGCTATTATGTTTTCCTTAGCCCTGCGCATATCCTCAAGCCAGTCGGGGTCTGCGGAGGCGTAGGCGGCGTCAATCTCCGCGCGGGTTACGAGCATATCCTTCGGGTCGGCGAATTTAACTCCGTCGAACTTTTCCGTGTACTCAAGCAGGGCGTTATCGCCCCTCTCGCGCACATTTTTGACTATGCTCTTTACGCTCTCCGTCACCTTGTCATCGTCAAGCTGAGAGCGCCTGAGCAGCCTTTTCTCAACGGTCGCCCTGTCACTTATTGAATATATCGGCAGCATTTACTTATCCTCCCCTTCACGCGTCAGCGCTGTAATTCTGTCAATCAGCGGACGAATCTCCGCCTGCTTCGTTTTAAGGCTGACCTCATTTACCACAAGCCGCGCGCTTATGTCGCAAACGTCCTCAAAGACCTCAAGACCGTTGGCGCGCAGGGTTGAGCCGCTTTCCACAATATCCAGAATCACGTTGGAAAGCCCGACAAGCGGTCCAAGCTCCACCGAGCCGTTCAGCTTGATAATTTCAATGGTCTGACCGCGTCCGCCGTAGAAGCGCCGCGCAATCTGCGGGTACTTTGTCGCAACCCTCCAGCTGCCCGAGGCGCTTTCCCTTCCGCGCATTTCGGGCTTTCCCGCTATCGCCAGCTTGCAGCGCCCGAAGCCGAGGTCAAGCACCTCGTATATGGGCTTATTCTGCTCCATCAGCGTGTCCTTGCCGGCAACGCCGATGTCCGCAACGCCGTGATATACATATGTCGGAACATCCGAGGGCTTTACGAGAATGAAGCGGTACACGCCCGTATTATCGCTGAGAACGAGCTTCCGCCCCGGGGAGCGCGGCTCCGAGCAGTCGATTCCGAGCCTTTCCAGAAGGCTCATCGTTTCCTCGGCAAGCCGCCCCTTTGCAAGCGCTATCGTAATCATCTGTTATCGCCTCCGAGCTTCTCGGCTTTTCCGCTTTCATTAATCCACACAGCCGCCCTGCACTCATTCCGCGAAAGCATTTCCTCAAGCTTTTCGCGCCCGCCGTCATATAAAAGCGCCGCGCTTCTTCCCGCGCTCCGCTCGTCCTCGCAGAGCCTTGCGGCGTTTGCGAGCATTCCCGCGCAGAAGCCGACAAGCGTATGAGTTACGGGCGCTTCGGGCGCTCCGTTCTTTCTTTCAAGCGCTATAAGAAGCTGGGAGAGGGAAAGCCCGAAGCCCGTTGCGGGCGCTTTGAGCGAGAAGCTTTGCGGAAGCCCGTCATACCTGCCGCCCGAAATGAGCGGCTGCCCAAGCGCGTCCGTAATCCCTCTGAAAATCATTCCGCTGTAATAGCTTTTATAAATAAGCCCCAAGTCAATCGACACCATCGAGCGCAAGCCGTATACTTCAAGCGCGGCGAGAATGTCCTTCAGATTCTTGAGCGCCGCAAGGCAGCGGGGATTGTCGGAAAGCCTCTCCGCCCGCTCGAAAACCTCCTCGCCGCCGTAGAGCTGAGGAAGCAGCATCAGCTTTTCCGCCGCGTCCCTGCTCGCTCCGGAGCGCGAAAGCAGCAGCTCCATTCCCAGAATGTCCTTCTTTGCAAGGCTCTCGGCAAGCTCAAGGCTTGTTTCGCGGGAAAGCCCCGCCTCCTCCATAAGCCCGTAGAAGAACTCAACCTGCCCCAAATCAATAAGGAATTCGTCAAGCCCCACAGCGCGAAGGCAGCGCGCGGCAAGCGCGATAATCTCCGCGTCCGCCTCCGCTCCGCTTGCGCCGATAAGCTCAACGCCCGCCTGAGTGTTCTCGTTAAGAGTAGCCTCGCCAGCGTCC
>CAZUTB010000062.1:0-8029 GCA_964622905.1 uncultured Oscillospiraceae bacterium
GCGTCAAGTAAATCATCGCGCCGAAATACGAGTTCCAATGCCCTACCGCGTAGAAAAGCCCGAAGGTTGCGAGCACGGGCAGGGAAAGCGGAAGCACAATCTTGATAAGCGTTCCGAGGTCGTTGCAGCCGTCGATTCGCGCGCTCTCCTCAAGCTCTGCCGGTATACCCTGAAAGAAGCTTTTGACTATCATCATGTTATAGGCGCTTATCGCCCCGGGGAGCAGCACAGCCCAGTAGCTGTCACGCATTCCCAGCCAGCTTGAAACAAGCAGGAAGCCGGGAATCATTCCGCCCGAGAAGAACATTGAAAAGATTACCATGTTGAGGAAGAAGTTGCGCCCCCTGAGATAGTGCTTTGAAAGCGCGTAAGCCATCGTTACGGTAAAGAAAAGGTTTATTGCCGTTCCGCATAACGTGATGAAAACCGAATTGCCGAACGCCGTTATAAGCTTGTTCGAGGAGAAGATGTACCTGTATGCGTCAAGGGTTACGTCCTGCGGGATAATAAACATCGGGCGAACCGTCAGCTCGTATTCGGAGGCGAAGGAGGCGCCGACGATGTAGAGAAGCGGAATCAGAGTTACAAGAGCGCAGAGCGTGAGAATGATATAGTTGGCGACATCGAATGCCTTGCTTCCGAACGAGGATTTCATTCCCACGGGACCGGAGCTTATTTTTCTTTTTGCTTTAAGCCTATTTTCGGCAGCGTTTATGCTCATAAGCCGCGCCTCCTTAGTACAGGCCCGGCTCGCCAAGGGCGTGCGCAAGCTTGTTTGAGGATACCACAAGCGTTACGGAGATTACGCTCTTGAGCAGACCGATTGCCGTTGTATAGCTGTATTGACCGTTCACAAGCCCCTGCTGGTAAACGAATACGTCAAGGGTTTGCGATACGGAGCGGTTCATCGCGTTCGCCATCAGAATTAAATGCTCGTAGCCCGTATCCAGAACGCTTCCCATTCTCAGCACAAGCAGCAGAACCACGGTTGAGCGAATCGCGGGAAGGGTGATATGCCACATCCGCTTCCAGCGCCCCGCGCCGTCAACCATCGCCGCCTCATAAAGCTGCACGTCAACATTGGTAAGCGCCGCAAGGAAGATGATGGTTCCCCATCCGGTTTCCTTCCATATCGTCTGCCCTATAATCATCCATCGGAATACGTTAGGGTCGGTCAGGTACTTTATCGGCGACCCAAGCGCCGCGGCGGTTGCCCTGTATATTATTCCGCTTGTTCCGAAAACAACATAGGTTATGGAAACAACGATGACTATTGAGATAAAGTGCGGTATGTATATGAAGGTTTGAACCAGCTTTTTATAGCGGAAGGCGCGCATTTCGTTGAGCAAGAGCGCCAGAATTATGGGAGCGGGGAAGAACAGCACTATGTTCATAAGAGAGAGAATCAGCGTGTTGGTTACATAGCGCGTCCAAGCCGGATTGCTGAAAAAGTAGCTGAACCATTTGAAGCCTACCCACTTGCTGCCGAATACTCCCGAAAAGGGAACGTAGTTTTCAAAGGCGATAACGACGCCCCACATGGGAAGATACTTGAAAATTATGAAGTACAGAAGCCCCGGAAGCAGCAGGAGATAGAGCCATTTGTCGCGGCTTATGTCAACCCTCAGCCTGCGCCAGTACTCCATACCGGTTCCGTGCAGCGCTTTAGTTTCAGCCCGACTCATTCGCTCCTCGCCTCCCTGAGCATAAGCTCCGTAAGCATAAGGAAGGTAAGCCCCTGCCCATAGGCGGTGTGCGTTACGGGTATATCCTTGTAGAATTGCAGGCTGTGCCCCATTCCCGTTCCGCCCGATACTCCGCCAACCGCGCCGTCCTCGTCAATCATTCCTATTACGGCGTTTGCGGAGAGCATTCCCATATCGTTATAGTCCTCATTCAGCCAGCCGAGGCGAGCGCCCTTTAACACTCCGTAGGCGATTCCCGCGGTTGCGCTCGTTTCGCAGTAGGTTTCCTCAACGTTTATAAGCGTTGTGAAAAGCCCGTTTACGCGCTGCAGCTTCCACAGCGCAAGCACCTGCTCCTCAAACGCGGTGCGTATAAGCCGCATTGCGGCGTTGTCGCGCTTTGTAATGTCATATAGCTCTATCGCGGAGGCGGTGAACCATGCGTTGCCGCGCGCCCAGAATGCGCCTGCGAAATTGTTTCGGTAGTCAAACGTCCAGCCGTGATAGAACAGCCCCGTCTGCTTATCCTGCAAATAGCGAATGTGCATAAGGAACTGATATTCGGCTTCCTCGATAAGCTCGGGTCTGTTCAATGTAACGCCCGCCTTTGCGAGGAAAAGCCCGCACATGAACAGCGTGTCGCACCAGAGCTGCTGATAATGCTTGTTCCACACCGTGCAATGCTGCAAGCCGTCATGCTCCGTGCGGGGCATTTCGGTCATAACCCAGTCAATCCACGAGTTTATGACGGGCAGATACTTTTCATTTTTGGTTTCGGCGTAAAGGCAGACGAGCGTCAGCACGGGCGCAACGGTATTCACGTTGCGGTGGGGCGCGTCCATCATAAGCCGCCTGTCGTACCATTCTATAAGGTAGCGGAGAATCGACTCATCGCCGCTCTGCTGATAGGTTTTGAAGATTCCGTAGAGCGCAACGCCCGTCGGCCACTCCCAGTTATCCATTGTGAGATGCCCGTTCGAGGTGTCGTCCTTATGCTCCGATTTAAGCATCCCAAGCACCTTGTCAGCAGTTTCCTTGTAATACATAGTTATCTCCTCCGTAACGCAAATGGAATGACCTGAGGCTTATAAATTTCGCTCTGTATGATAGCGCTTACATAATACTATTACGGCACTTGCTTGTCAATACCGTTTCGTAAAATTTCTTTGATGGGCTAAAAACAGCCAGTAAAACAATCTTGTTTGTATTATTTCAAGCACAGCGGCAGCAGTTGAATAAAGCAGATAAAGCGCTTACACAAAACGCTTTCAAAACCTTGTTAGGCGGCGCGAAATTTGCTATAATTCATTTCGGCGGGCGCAATACGCGCTTTGCCGGAGGTAACGATGGTTAAGGAAAAGGGCACTAATATATACGATATAGCCTCCGAAGCGGGCGTTTCAATCGCTACGGTTTCACGCGTTCTGCGCGGCGAAACAAGCGTTCTGCCCGAGACGCGGCGCAAGGTTGAGGATGTTATAGTAAGGCGCAATTATCGCCCCAGCGCTATTGCAAGAGGGCTTACGCAGAAGCATACGAATTCGCTTGGGATTGTGCTTCCCAAGCTTACCAACCCGAACTACGCAATGATTTTCACCGGCGCATATGATGAGGCGACGCGCGAGGGCTATGTAATGAGCCTTTTTCCATGGAAAAACATGGATATGAAAACGGGCTACGACCCTATGGAGGTGCTTGCCGAAAGGCGGCTTGACGGGCTTATAATGTGCGTTGAGTACCTTAAAAAGGACAGCTATGAGCATCTCAAGGCGTCGCTTGCGAACCTTTCGCGCTATATGCCGCTTGTGCTTATCGGCTGCGTTTCCGAGGAGCTTGAATACCCAACTATTACCTATGATATGTCCCTCTGCGCGTCGGGTGTTATGGAATATCTGCTCGGGATGGGGCACACGAGGATTGCGCTTCTGGGCGGAATACCGGAGGATATGGGCGCAATGAGCCGCGACGCGGGCTACCGCGCAGCGCTTGAAAGGGCAAAGCTGCCCTATATCGGCTCCTACCGCGTTTATGGGGACGCAACCGCGCAGGCGGGCGAGAAAATGCTTGCGGATATGCTCGGCGGGCTCATGCGCGAGTACTGGCCGACTGCCGTAATCGCCCTTAACGACCTTGTCGCGCTTGGGGCGCTGAGGGCGGCGCGGCAGATGGGTCTGCGCGTTCCGGAGGATATTTCGATTATCGGCTGTGACGACCTTTTCTGCGCGCCGTACAGCGAGCCGCCGCTTTCGAGCATCAATATGCATCAGCAGGAGCTTGGCGCAAGAGCCGTCAGGCGCTTGCTCAAGCCGGATGATAAATCCCGCGAGCTTGCGGCGTGGAATATCGTCAAGCGCGGAAGCACCGCAGAGGCAAAGAGCTTGTTTTCCGTTGGTTGATTCGGAGGCGGCAGCGTGAATTTGAAGGAAAGAGCGGCGGGGCTTAAGCGGGATATTCCCGCCGTGTTCATCGCCCTTAAGGATAAGGAAACGCCCTTAGGCGCTAAAATACTCGCGGGAGTTACTGTCGCCTACGCGCTTTCGCCAATAGACCTTATTCCCGATTTCATTCCCGTTCTTGGATATTTGGATGATTTGATAATTCTTCCCGCGCTCGTCGCCCTTACGATAAAGCTTATACCGCATGATGTTTTTGGGCGCTGCCGCACGGAATCGGAGGGGCTTTGGAAGGACGGAAAGCCGAAAAAATGGTATTGCGCCCTCCCGATAGTCCTCGTATGGCATCTCGTCATCTGGCTCGTTCTCAAGGCGATTATGGGAAAGTAATTTTGCACCGAACAACATATTTATACAGAAAAGCCGAACCACAACAGCGGTTCGGCTTATGCTTTAGCCTGATTGCTCCGAGAGCGAAGCGAAGCGTAGCTTTATTTCAGTGGGATATATACATCACGGACTTTCCCGTCCTTATCGTATTCGGCGTACCACATTGTAGCCCCATCAAGGGTATTTAGCGACAAGCTTGTAAGCTCATGCGAAAAATACGCATAATAGTAATTATCGCCTGTTTTTACATATAGCCTTGCTTCCCAATAGCCTTTATCAAAAGCATAAACATATATATCGGGACGCTCCGGGTAGCCGTTTGCCGATTCTATTACGAGCGTTATCGGAGCGGTTTCGTTTTCAGTATCGCTTTGCAGCCTTTCTATATCACTCTTTGCCATTGCATAAGCGCCCTGCTCGCCCTCAATAGCTGTAAAATAGAAGCAGTTATATGTGCCGTCGGAGCATTCGAGATAAAGCGCAGGCTCAGCCTTGGGTATCTCGGGAAGTCCGCGCAGAACCCATGCTTCCTCGCCGCGCTCAAGCGCCGGCTTCTCTGCGGGCATATTTGGCAGGAAATCCGCCTCCGCAAAGGTCATCGGAACGCCCTCTACGGAGCTTGGGTCGTTCACAGGCTCAAGAATCTCCCCGCTTCTGTCGCCCTCGCTCTCGTTCTTCTCGGGGTATTCGGCGGTTATTGGCTCTGCGCCGGTTTCATAGAATGTTACCGTGTATTTCGTCGAACCATAGCCGCGTTCGCGCCTGACCTCTAGCAGCATTTCATCCTGTGCGCCCTCCTCCTTTGCGGGGCGGTAGCGCACATATACGCATTCGTTCACCTTGCCGTTTTCGGCGTTTTCCTGATTGCTACTGCCAAAATACGGCAGCTCATAACGGCACTCACATTGAACGCCATCCTCGGTGGACGGCTGCTCTGTTGTGAGCCTGAAAACGGAGAGCGATTGCTCGCCGATTGTCATACTGGCTGCGAGCTGCTTCACATCCTTGCTGTTCCGGCTCCATGTATCCGTTGCGGAGTTGTACTCTCCCGCTATGCTGTAATGCTTGTTTTTCGCCAGAAAAAAGCCCGCTTCATCGTTTGTATCGGCTATCATTTCGCCCTTTGTGAAGGAAAGCGGAAGCAGCCCCGAAATTGAGAGCTTGCCCTCATCTGCTTCGCCCGTTATTACAGGCTCGATAAATGGAATTTCGGGAATATTATACTCAGCGGCGACATCATCCCATGTGTCCGGCAGCGCAAACTCCGCAGACGCGCACAGAGCAAAGGAAACCGAGAGCAGAACAAGAACCTATAGCATAACTCTCTTTTTCATTCAAAAACCCTCCTGAAATTCTATGGCTTTCTGCGCCCGCAATCAATCCTGCGCCAGCCGCCATCTTTCGACAAAGTCGTAAAGCGCCTGCGTCGCTTCGGTGACGCTCATATCCTTCACGTCAAATATGGTGTCCGCGTATTTTTCGTAAAGGGGAGCGCGCTCCTTATACAGGTCAAAGAGCGTCTGCCCGGGGCGAATCGCAATTCCGCGCGTAGAAATGTTGAGTATGTGCTTTTCTATATCATGATAGGAAACGCGCAGGTATATTATGCGCCCAAGCTCCTTCAGGTGCTGCATTCCCTTTTCCCTGTATACAACCGAGCCGCCCGTTGCGATAAGCGTGTTCTCGGCTTGCAATGACAGAATCGCGGCTTCTTCGCGGTCGATAAGGGTGTCCGAGCCTTCGCCGTTTACGATTTCCTGAAGGCGCTTTCCGGTCGTTTTCTGAATCAAAAGGTCTGTGTCCACAAAATCCATTCCGAGCATTTTTGCCAAAACCACGCCGAGCGTAGATTTTCCGCTTCCGGGCATTCCTATAAGAATAATACTGCTTTGCATTTTTGCCGCCTCCGATAAGAGTTTATATTGCTATAATACACGAAAAATCGCGCCGTGAACATATCAAGGCGCGAAAATGCTATATAATTATCTTTTTATCTTGTTTTCTGCTGTATTTACTCCGCTTTCCGCCCTTTCGCGCTCAGATTGTGTGCTTTTTCAGCTCATCCGGACTGACCTCTGTAAGTATATACAGCACTCGCGGGTTTCCGGAAGGGGAGGGGAGCATCGGCGTTGCCTGGCAGATTACCTTGCGCGTTCCGTCGGGAAGCACAACCTCGCCCTGCCTTGCGACCGTTTTTGTCAATATATGCGGGTTTTCGATTATCTGCATAAGCGGCTTCTTGTACTTTTCGGGCAAAAGCTCTACTGTGTTCACTCTGCCGTTGAATTCGTCCCGCGTATGCCCGAGAACCGAGAAAAACGCGTCGTTTGCGTATACTATTGAGGGCTTATCGCCGTATTCGTAGAGCGCAACTCCGCTGGGAATCCTCTCAAGCAGGGTTTGCAGCTGCTCGTGAGCGTAGGTAAGCTCGTTTTCCATGTCCATCGCCTTGCTTATGTCCGCAAAGGCTATGCAGATTATGCTTCGCTTGCCAGATTCGGTAAGCGCGCGGATAACAAGGTCCGCGTAGACCACTCCGCCGTCGTGCAGCCGCCTGTGCGACTTAAGACGCTTAACCGTTCCGTCCCTTACCGCCGCGCGGCAGGCTTCAATAAGGCGCTTCCGCTCCGCCTCGCTGTCCGTGTATTTCACCATGTCCGTGCTTTTCGCCATCAAAAGGGAGGGCGTTTCGTGCATTATCTCGCAGTAGGTATCGTTAAAGCGAATCAATTCCAGCCTATCGTCCTCGAACTCGTAGAACGCAAGCGCGCCGAAAACGGAGGAAAGCAGCTTGTTCACTATCTGGTTTCCGCCCATCAGTATGTCAGTTTCCGCCTCTGAAATCATCGCGTTTTTGCCGTGGCCCTCGGCGCTTTCCACCCTGTCGGTTATGTAGTCGTTAAAATACACAAAGGGCCTAGGACGCGCGAAAAAATATCCCGGTATTATATAGCAGCCCATTTAGCGGAGAAAGTCAATCTTCTCCTGCGTTTCAACGCCCTCCGCGATAACGGGAAGGTCGAGCCATTTCGCCATTCTGACAACGCTTGTGAGTATATTCCCCGCGCGCGAGGAGCGCTCAAAGGCTTCAAGAAACCTCATGTCAATCTTTAGATAGTCAACCGGAGTATCCTTTAGCGTGTTTAAGGAGGAATAGCCGCTTCCGAAGTCGTCCATCATTATCATAAAGCCGGCGGACTGCAATTCATGCACCGCCTTGATAAGCTGGCTCTGCCCCTCGCCGTACGCCGTTTCCGTAACCTCAAGGCGCAGGTAGAACGGCTCTATTCCGTAGCGCCCGACAAGCGCGCTCAGGTCGTCGCAGAGCGAGGGATTGTAGAGGCTCGCTCTGGAAACGTTTACAGAAATCGGGAACGGATCCATTCCGCGCTTTTTCCTGTCCGCAAGGTATTTGCACGCTTCCTCCCAAACGTAGTGATCCATTCTTGTTATAAAGCCGCTCTTTTCAAATATGGGTATGAACACCCCCGGCGAGATAACGCCCTTGACGGGATGCACCCATCTTACAAGCACCTCGGCGCTTATCGGCTTCCCGCTCGT
>CAZUTB010000063.1:0-7986 GCA_964622905.1 uncultured Oscillospiraceae bacterium
TGAGCGAAACCTCACGGCGAAGATCACCTTCAACCTTGACGTGCTTTTCAATATACTCGCGCAGCAAACTTACGTCGTTTTCGGAGAGATCCTTGATACGGGTATCAGGATTGATGCCGGTATCCTTGAGGATTTCCTGAGAAGTTGCAAGACCGATACCGAAGATATAGGTCAAACCAACCTCAACGCGCTTCTCTCTGGGCAGGTCAACGCCCGCAATACGTGCCATTTCGGTAACACACCTCCAGATTTGTTGACAGTGAGTGACATCGGCATCCGCTTTCGCCTTGGGTAAGGGTGAAAACGCTTTTTCAAAGATGATGCCGCTTTCCTTTCATATGCGCGGCGGAAGAATCCGCCGTTATCCTGCTTCAGATGGAAAGCCGGATAAGTAGCCCGGCAAAAGTCTACTTTTCCAACACCGCTTCAGCCGAAAGGCAGCCTATGCGGCGCAGGCGTTTACGCTTCTGAGCCAACTTAATCGCTCAGACCTTCATCCGCCTTTGAGCAGCCGGTGAACCATGGCAGGAAAACCCCTTAACCTGCCGCCGAAGCATCGCGGATTTCTCCGCAATCAAACGGCTTTATCGTCAAAGCCTCGTGGTATACACATTTCTGCGCACAGCCGCCCACTTGGCAAAGACACCGTGACTGAGAAAAGGAATCAACCCTGACGCTGCTTGTGCTTCGGGTTTTCGCAGATAACCATCACGCGACCCTTGCGCTTGATTATCTTGCACTTCTCGCAAATGGGCTTGACCGACGGTCTGACCTTCATGTCGAAATCCTCCTCTTTTATCAACCCTTGCTGCGCCATGTGATTCGGCCTCTGGTCAAATCATACGGGCTCAGCTCGATGGTCACTTTATCACCGGGATAGATACGAATGAAATTCATGCGCATCTTGCCCGAAATGTGCGCCGTCACGCGATGGCCGTTAGGCAGTTCAACTATGAACATCGCATTAGGAAGGGCTTCCTGTACCACGCCTTCCATTTCAATGACATCAGTTTTGGACAAACAGTTCAACCCTCCTTACGCGGCGGCAGAGAATCGGTATAGCCTTCGGCTTCCAAAAGATTGCGCACCTCGCTGTCAAAAATAGTTTTGCCATCCGCAAGCTTCTGCCTCACGCTTTCAAGCAGCTGAGGCTTTGCCTCGAGATGAATCACCTTTTTCTTCTTCGGGTGTTCAACCTTGCGCAGACAGCCATCCGCTATCATAACGTGATGGTCGTCCACCGCATATAATACCACAAAGTATCTGCCTTTGTCACGCCCTTTTCGAGAAAAAACTATGCGGCCGGGCTCAAAAGTCATCCCGTTCACAGGTTTTCCTCCTTTTCGGCACTTTGCACAGCGATTTTCGCAACTTTCGGAAGGCCACGTTCGTCAAATTCCGCCGTTTCCCACGAGAATTCCGGATAGGTGAGAAGCTCCGGCATACCGGACGCATTGATTGCGATGGTATGCTCATAATGCGATGAGAGCGAGCCGTCGGCAATCTCATATGTCCAATCGTTGCTCTGGCATCTTACCTGCCAGGTTCCCGCCGAAATCATCGGCTCTATGCAGATAACCATGCCCTCGCGAAGCCGAGGGCCATGCCCTGCCTCGCCGAAATTCGGAACCTCGGGATCCTCATGCATTTCCCTGCCGATGCCGTGGCCGCAGAGCGCCCTGACGGGCTTGCAGCCATAGCCTTTTGCGCAGGCTTCGACAGCGTTGCTTATGTCGCCTACGCGATTCCCGGCAACAGCCATCCTTACGCCCTTCCAGAAGCATTCCTCAGTAAGGTCTATAAGGTGCTGCGCCTCGGCAGAAATCTTTCCGACCGGAACGGTAATCGCGCTGTCCGACTGCCAGCCGTCCAGGATAAGGCAGGTATCAATGGAGAGGATATCCCCCTCCTCAAGCCTTCTCCTGCTCGGGAAGCCATGAACAATCTCCGAATTGATGCTGGTGCAAAGCGTGTACGGAAAACCCTCGTAGCCCTTGCAGGACGGGATTGCTCCGCGCTCGCGCATCATCTTTTCCGCAAGAGCGTCAAGCTCAAGCGTGGTTATTCCGGGGCGAACCTGCGAGCGGAGATACATAAGCACCTCATGCAGGAGCGCTCCGGCGGCGCGCATTTTTTCAATTTGACTCGGGCTTTTTATACTTATCATATTACGCTTCCAAAGCATTCATTATCGCCTTGAATATTTCCGGCACTCCCGCCGTTCCGTCTATCCTGCGGAGCGTGCCTTTCTTTTCATAGAAGGATACGAGCGGAGCGGTCTGAGCATGATAGACCTTGAGGCGATTGAGCACGGTTTCGGGCATATCGTCCTTGCGGATGATAAGCTCAGCGCCGCAGGCTGCGCACTTGGTCGAGCCGTTCAGCATCGAAACATGGTAGGTAGCGCCGCAGCTCGGGCATACTCTGCGCCCCGAAAGCCTTGTAACAAGCACTTCATCGGGAACGTCAAGCTCTATAACCGAGTCAATCTTCGCTATATTTTCAAGCGCCTCCGCCTGAGGGACAGTGCGCGGGAAGCCGTCAAGAATATAGCCGTTTGCGCAATCGCTCTCGGCAAGCCTTTCCTTGATGATTCCGATTAAGACATCGTCGGGAACGAGCTGTCCGGCTTCAACGAAAGCCTTAGCCTTCAAGCCGGTTTCGGTTCCGTCCTTTATCGCCTTGCGGAGAATATCACCGGTAGAAATCTGAGGAATCCCCTTAGCCTTGCAGATTTCGACCGCCTGAGTTCCCTTGCCCGCGCCGGGAGGGCCTACGAAAATTATGTTCATTTTTCCGCCTCCGTTCTTTGTTGATTGCAAGCAAAGCACGTTCTGCCCCTTTATCCGTAAAGATACGAAATAGGAAAAAGCAATTGCTTCGCTTCTGCTAAAAATCGGCCCTACGCTGTGATACCCTCTCCCGCACGGAAGACCTGCTTCCGTGCGGGCGGGTTAACGGCGCCGGACCGTTTTCTATCTTCCTTAAGTCAATCGGCTTAGAGGAAGCCCTTGTAATTACGCATTACCAGCTGGCTCTCAAGCGCTCTGGCGGTTTCTATCGCAACAGAAACGGCAATCAGCAGCGAGGACGCTCCGAAGGGAACGCTTACGCCGAGGAGCAGAGTGAGGAGAGTAGGCACGGTGGACAGGATAGCAAGGAAGATAGCGGAGAAGAGCGTGAGGCGGCGGGAAATACCGGTGAGGTAATCTACCGTCTGCTTTCCCTGACGAATGCCGGGAATCATACCGCCGTTCTGCTGCAGGTTCTTGCTGATGTCCTGCGGGTTGAAGCTGATAGAGGTATAGAAGTAGGTGAAGGCGATTATCAGCAGAGCTGTAATCGTGAGGTAGCCCCACGAATAGTAGCTCATGTTCGACTCCCACCACATTGCAATTCCGCTCTTAGGCCAGAACTGAAGGATAGTGGAAGGGAACGCCATGAAGGAGTAAGCGAAGATAAGCGGCAGAACGCCGTTGGAGTTCACCTTCATGGGGATGTGAGTGCTCTGTCCGCCGTACATCTTTCTGCCTACAACGCGCTTTGCGTACTGGACGCGGACGCGTCTCTCGCCCATATCGAAATAGTTAACTATCGCGATAAGAACAACAGCGCCGATGATGAGCAGCAGGATGGAGTACCACTGATAAGTGCCAAGGAAGACATTCTGGATTCCGGTGACCACACCGTTGAACAGGTTGGAGATGATTCCGGCGAAAATCAGCAGGGAGATACCGTTTCCGATACCGTTCTGCGTGACACGCTCGCCAATCCACATCGACAGCGCAGTTCCGGCAGCCATGGACAAACCGACGGTGATGTAGCTGAAGAAGTTCTTCTGAATCATTCCGCCAAGACCGGAAACAAGTCCGATAGCGGTAATGAAGCCAAGGCCGACAGTTACATAGCGTGTAATCTGAGCAATCTTCTTACGGCCTTCCTCGCCTTCCTTCTGGAGCCTCTCCAGCGCCGGAATGGCGATGGTGAGGAGCTGAAGGATAATTGAGGCATTGATGTAAGGCGTAATGCCCATTGCCATGATGGTCATGTTCTGGAAGCTGTTGCCGGTCATCATGTTCATCATGCCGAGAAGGTCTGCTGAACCGCTGATGGCGCTGGCAACCTGAGCGGTGTCAATTCCCGGAACAGGAATTACACCGATAAGACGATAGAGAAGAAGCATTCCGAGGGTATATAGCAGTTTCTTGCGCAGGTCAGGCACGTGCCATGCATTGCGTAAGGTTTCCCACATTTCATACCACCTCGGCTTTCCCGCCGGCGGCCTCGATCTTCTCCTTGGCGGAGGCAGTAAAGGCATTCGCCTGAACCGTCAGCTTCTTGGTGAGTTCGCCGCTGCCAAGGATTTTTACACCGTCGAACTTGTTCTTTACGCATCCGCTTTCGATGAGAGCTTCTACGTTTACAGTAGCGCCATCCTCAAAGATGTTCAGCGTTTCAACATTCACAACGGCATAATTAGTCTTGAAAATGTTGACGAAGCCGCGCTTAGGAATGCGGCGCGCAAGAGGAAGCTGGCCGCCTTCAAATCCGGGGGCTTTTCCGCCGCCGCTGCGAGCCTTGGCACCCTTGTGGCCTTTTCCGGAGGTCTTCCCAAGTCCGGAGCCAACGCCGCGGCCAAGACGCTTAGGAGCGGTGGTTGACCCCACTGCAGGCTGCAAATCGTTCAGTTTCATTGGGTTTCCCTCCTTACTCGTTGATTTCTTCAAC
The DNA here is from genome assembly GCA_964622905.1 of uncultured Oscillospiraceae bacterium. Classification (GTDB taxonomy): domain Bacteria; phylum Bacillota; class Clostridia; order Christensenellales; family Aristaeellaceae; genus STF2-37. Next base: position 4,729 of record CAZUTB010000063.1, read on the forward strand.
CTTCACCATATGGCTGACGGCGCGAATCATCCCGCGGATGGCGGCGTTGTCTTCCTTGATGACGAAGTTGTTGGGCCTGTGCAGACCCAGCGCGTGAACGGTGTCTATATGCTTCTGCAAGCAAGCGATAGTAGACTTTGTAAGGGTAATTTTAAGCTTCATATTCGTTTCCTCCTCAGCCCAGAAGCTCTTCTACGGACTTGCCGCGAAGCTTCGCTATCTGTTCCGCGCTGCGGAGCTGGCTAAGACCCGCAAGAGTGGCCTTTACCATGTTGATGGGGTTGTTGGTGCCATAGCTCTTGGTGCGGATATCGCGCACGCCGGCAAGCTCGAGAACTGCACGGGCGGCGCCGCCGGCGATAACGCCGGAGCCTTGCTCAGCAGGCATAAGAACGACCTTGCCGGTTCCGAAGTAACCGATGGACTCGTGCGAGATCGTAGTGCCATTGAGGGGGACGGTCACCAAATGCTTTTTGGCATCTTCCACAGCCTTGCGAATGGCATCAGGAATTTCTTTGGACTTTCCAATGCCGCCGCCGACGCGTCCTTTGCCATCACCGATGACTACAAGCGCGGCAAAGCGGAAATTGCGGCCGCCCTTGACGACCTTAACGACGCGGTTTACAGCGACAAGCTTTTCCTGAAATTCGCTGACCTGTTCGTTGCGTTGCATATGTGTCTCCTCCTTCTAATCAGAATTTCAGACCGGCTTCACGAGCGCCGTTTGCGACTTCCTGAACACGGCCGGTGTAAACATAGCCGCCGCGGTCGAACACGACAGACTCGATTTGCTTCTGCAAAGCGCGCTCCGCCAGCGTCTTTCCGACGAGCTTAGCGGCTTCCTTCTTGGTCTTGTCATCCAACTGACCCTTAATCTGAGGGTCGAGGGTGGAGGCTGCAACCAAAGTTACACCCTTGGTATCGTCGATAATCTGCGCGTAAATATGGTTAAGGCTGCGATATACGCTCAGACGCGGCATTTCGGGGGTGCCGCTGATCTTTTTGCGCACGCGCGCATGGCGAATAACCCGAATCTCATTGCGATCGCGTTTCGTTAACATAAGCGTTCACTCCCTCTCTTACTTCTTACCGGTCTTGCCTTCCTTACGGCGGATGTGTTCGTCCACATACTTGATGCCCTTGCCCAGATAGGGTTCAGGCTCACGGACGAAGCGGATGTCTGCGGCGATATTGCCGACCTGCTGTTTGTCGATGCCCTTAACAACGATGGTGTTGGGGGCAGGAGTTTCAAAGCTGATGTTGGCAGGAGCTTCAAACACAACAGGATGACTATAGCCAATGTTGATGGTCAGCGTCTTCCCCTGCGCCTGCGCGCGGTAACCTGTTCCAACAAGCTCCAAGGACTTGGAGAAGCCGTCGGTTACGCCGACAACCATGTTGTGAACAAGGCTGCGGTAGAGGCCGTGCATGGCCTTGTGTTCCTTATCGTCGCTGGGACGGGTCAGAACAAGCTGGGCCCCTTCCTGCTTAACGGTGATGTCACGGTTCACCCACTGGGACAGTTCACCCTTCGGGCCTTTGACCTTAACGGTGTTGTCCTCGGCAACCGTAATCGTCACGCCTGCGGGGATTGAAATCGGATGTCTTCCGATTCGAGACATATTAACACCTCCAGTTGACGTGATGGAAAGCGCGCTTCAAAAATCGAGGCGCGCCAAATAGCGCGGTTACCAAACGTAGGCGAGAACTTCTCCGCCCATACCTGCAAGGCGAGCCTTTTTATCGGTCATCAAACCCTTGCTGGTTGAGATGATTGCAATACCGAGACCGCCCAATACCTTAGGCAGCTCCTCACGACGGGCATAGACGCGAAGGCCGGGCTTGCTGATACGCTTGAGGCCCGCGATCACGGGAGTATACTTGTTATCGGCATACTTCAAGGTGATTTTGATGGAGCCCTGAGCAGTGTCGGAGACATACTCTACATTCTTGATGTAGCCCTCTTCGAGAAGAATCTTGGCTATCGCCTTCTTGGTGTTGGAGGCGGGAACAAGAATCACATCATGCTTTGCTACCTGAGCATTGCGGATGCGAGTAAGCATATCGGCAATAGGATCGTTTATAACCATATGAATAACCTCCTTCCGTATCTTCCCCGCTTACCAGCTGGCCTTGCGGACGCCGGGGATTTGACCCTTATAGGCCAGCTCTCTGAAGCAGACGCGGCAGATGCCGTAACGACGAAGCACCGAGTGCGGACGGCCGCACAGACGGCAGCGCGTATAGGCACGGGTCGAATACTTCGGAGTTTTCTGCGACTTGAGAATCAAACTGGTTTTTGCCACGTTTTTTTCCTCCTTGCGTTACTGTTCAAACGGCATGCCAAGCAGACGGAGAAGCTCGCGGGCTTCCTCATCGTTTTTGGCGGTAGTTACGAAAACCATTTCCATACCGCGGATCTTCTCTACCTTGTCATAGTTGATTTCAGGGAAGAGAAGCTGCTCACGAATGCCGAGAGAATAGTTGCCGCGGCCGTCAAAGGCCTTGGCGGATACGCCGCGGAAGTCGCGAACGCGGGGAAGCGCGATGTTGAAGAGCTTGTCAACAAACTCATCCATGCGCACGCCGCGCAGAGTAACCTTAGCGCCGATTGACTGTCCCTGACGAACCTTGAAGTTCGCGATGGACTTCTTAGCCTTGGTTACAACGGGCTTCTGACCGGCAATCTGGGTCAGCTCGTCTACGGCAACTTCCATTGCCTTGGGGTTATCCTTGCAGTCGCCAAGACCCATGTTGATGATAACCTTGACGAGCTTGGGGATTTCCATTACGTTCTTGTAGCCGAATTTCTGCTGTAAGGCGGGAACAGCTTCATTCGTGTATTTTTCCGAAATACGGGTAGCCATACTGCTGTTTCCTCCTTAAGCGTCAATCTGGGCGCCGCATTCCTTGCAGACGCGGACGCTCTTCATTTTCTTGGTGTCATCGCGGTAAACCTTCTCGACGACGGCATGGCCGACGCGGGTAGGCTTGTTGCACTTGGGGCATACGAGCATAACGTTGGAAACGTCAATGGCGGTTTCCTTGTCTATTATGCCGCCGGGCTGACCCTGAGCGCGGCTCTTCTGATGACGCTTAACCATCGCTACGCCTTCAACAACAACCTTGTTGTTGGCGGTATCAACGGAAAGCACCTTGGCCTGCTTGCCCTTGCCCTTATCCTTTTCACCGGAGATGACAAGCACCTGATCATTGGTATGGATATTCATCTTACTCAAGTGTCACACCTCCTTACAG
>CAZUTB010000064.1:0-7975 GCA_964622905.1 uncultured Oscillospiraceae bacterium
AATATCGCGGCGGCGGGAATCAAGAAGGGCGAGCTTTCGCTCAGGCACGGCGTTTTCGGAGCAGAGCCTTGGAGCGAGGGAATGCGCGAAAAGATTGAGGATATGCTCGGAATCGTAGCGCTTGACGTTTACGGGCTTACGGAAATTCAGGGCCCCGGCGTTGCTATGGAGTGCCCCGTCAAGAACGGTCTGCACGTTTGGGAGGACCATTTCTATGTTGAAACCATCGGTGAGCACAACAAGCCGCAGGCATACGGCGAGCAGGGCGATGTGACCTTCACAACCCTTACAAAGCAGGGAATGCCGCTTCTGCGCTACCGCACGCATGACCTTGCAACGCTTGACCCCTCGCCCTGCGCCTGCGGAAGAACGCATATAAGGATGAGCAGAATCACCGGCAGAACCGACGATATGCTTATAATTCGCGGCGTTAACGTGTTCCCGAGCCAGGTTGAATATGCCTTGACCCGCGTTCCCGGAATCACCCCGAACTATCAGCTTATAATTGACAGAGTGGGAACGCTTGACACCATGGAGGTTCAGGTGGAGCTTGCTCCCGAGGGAATGGACGATACCGTCCGCGGGCTTGAGAACCTTACGCACAGGATTGAGGAGCAGCTTGCTTCAAGCGTGCTGGTTCACTGCAAGGTTAAGCTCTGTCAGCCCGGCTCGCTTCCGCGCTCCGAGGGCAAAGCAAAGCGCATTGTTGACCTTCGCAAGGATAAAAAGAATATCTGATGCCGGACTTGCGGCGTCAAACTATAAAATATTGCGGGAGGTAATGGTATGTTTGTTACTCAGATTTCCGTGTTCCTCGAGAACTCCCCCGGGAGGCTCGCCGAGTTCACAAAGCTTCTAAAGGACAATAATATCGACCTTGTCAGCCTCTCAATAGGCGACACCACCGACTTCGGCATAATCCGCGCCGTGATGAGCGATACTGAAAAGGCGATGAAGGTGATAACCGAAGCGGGCTACACCGCGCGCCTTAACGACGTGCTTGCCGCAGAGGTTCCCGACTGCCCCGGCGGGCTTTTCAGCGTAGTGAAAACGCTTGCGGAAGCGGGCATTTCCATAGAGTATCTTTACAGCTTCGTGCGCTCCGAGGGCAAGAATGCGGTTATCATATTCCGCGTTCAGGAGCTTGAAAGAGGCGCTGCGGTGCTTGAAAAAAGCGGAGTGCATATCCTCACCAATGAGGAAGTACGCTCCCTGTGAGGCGATTTGATTGATAAGAACGCTTCCCGAATCGCTCCTGCGCGGCTGCTGGCTTGAGATTGACTTATCCGCTATCCGCGATAATGTGCTTTCCGCAAAATCAGCCGCGCAAGGGCAAAGGATTATGGCAATAGTAAAGGCGAACGCATACGGGCACGGCGATGTGCCCGTAGCGCGCGCCGCGCTTTCGGCGGGCGCTGATATGCTTGGAGTGAGCGGAACGGACGAGGGCGAAAACCTTCGCGCCGCAGGAATAAACGCGCCGATTCTCGTGCTTGGCGGTATGCCCGCGGGGCTTGAGGACGATGTTGTCCGCCTTTCGCTTACGCAGACGGTTTATGCTCCGGAGCATATACGCCTTCTTGAAGCCGCCGCAGAGCGCCTTAACATGGACGCTATGGTTCACCTGAAGCTTGATACAGGCATGGGCAGAATCGGAGTCAGAACCGAGGAGGAGCTTAAAGGCGTGCTTGCCGAAATCGAGAAATCGCCGAGAGTTAAGCTCACCGGCGCTTTCACGCATTTTGCGGACAGCGATAACCCTAATGATGATTCGTATACTCGCCTTCAGCTTTCGCGGCTTAACAAAATGCTTGAGCTGCTCCCCGCGGGAATCCTCCGTCACGCCGCAAACTCCGCGGCAATCTACCGCTATCCCGAGTCGCGCCTCGATATGGTTCGCCTCGGAATAACCATGTACGGCTATGACCCGACGCTTGCGGGCATAATCAAGGTTCGCCCTGCAATGGAGTGGAAAACGGTTGTTACCCATATAAAGGAAATTGATGCGGGCGAGGCTGTAAGCTACGGCTGCATTTTCCATGCAGAAAGGCGGACTCGCGTTGCAACCGTCTGCTGCGGCTATGCGGACGGCTACCACAGGCTTTCCACCGGCAGGGGTTATGCCCTCGTGTGCGGAAAGAAAGCGCCGATAATCGGCAGAATCTGCATGGATCAGATGATGCTTGACGTAACTGATATTCCCGAGTGTGTCTGCGGGCAGATTGTAACCCTAATGGGCAGGGACGGCAGCGAGCGCATTACCGCCGATGATATCGCGCTCTGGGCTGAAACCATATCCTATGAGATTATCTGCGCCCCGTCGCTCCGCGTAAAGCGCCTGTATAAGCTTGGCGGCAAGCTTACGGAGAATCCCGAAATTTGAGGCGGCGCCGCTTCCTTGCGAGGCAAAGAGGATTCGGCGCTTATTCATCGAAATACTGATTACTTATAAAATCATTCTGCCGCCGAGCGGTGAAATGTTTAGAAGGAGCTTAATTATGATGACAACGCCGGAACTCCGCAGGGAGATACACCGTCGCATCGCCGCTATGACGGAGGAGCAGCGCGAAAAGGAGACCGCGATTCTCTGCGATAAGCTGCTTCGCCTCTCGGAGCCATACCGCAGGATTTACGCCTTCGCTCCCACAAAGTCTGAGCCGGACCTTTATCCGCTTTACCGCACTCTTTGGGCGCAGCATAAGCAGCTTTACTTCCCGCTCTGCCATGAGGACGGCGTTATGACCTATGGGCTTGTGCGCGATGAAAATGATATGGAAGTCGGCATGTTCGGGCTTAAGGGTCCCGGAAAGAGCGTGCTTCGCGCTACGCCCAACGCCATTGACCTTATGCTTGTTCCCTGCGCAGCCGTTACAAGAAGCGGAGTGCGCGTAGGGCATGGCGGCGGCTATTATGACCGCTATCTCGCCTCGCACCATTGCCATACGGTATGCCCCGTGTTCACCTGCCAGCTTGTGGATGAAATCCACCGTGAAAGCCATGATATAGTTATGCATCAGGTAGTGGTTGCCGAGGAGGTCAAATAATGGACAGCACTCAGAAAAAGAAGAATGATAAAAGCACAATAAAGCCGATAGCCAAGCCGATGCTTTATGCCGAACGGGCTTTTTCCAAGCCCGTCAGAAAGCAGGCGCTTACGCTTTTCGGCTATCAGCTTTTGGCTATCGTATTGTATTTCCTTCTCGGAAGCGCTCTTTCGTTTGACTCCGTTGTGCTGAGGGTTATAACAAACCTGCTGCTTTACGCGGCTGTTGCGGCGCTTATATTCATCTACGGCTCGTCGTGGGGCGTTCAGGACGCGCAGTTTTCGGAGATTATGTACCGCCGCAAGGAAAGCGGAAAGCCTATCCCCGATACCGAGCGCGACCGCTGCTTCAATGTAAAGAAGGCGTGGGTTTCCGTTCTTTTCGGAGTGCTTCCCTTCTTTATCTGCGCGGTTGTGCTGGCTATATTCACCAAGCGCCTCGGCTATCAGCTTCAATCCCTGCCGAGATGGATGACCACAAGCGCCCGCCGCGAGGAGTTTGCCTACGCGCTTTCGTATTATCAGGGCGTAAACGAGCTGCAATGGCTCACCGTGTTCCGCACCATTGTGCGCCTTGATTTGTTCCCGCTGGTTCAGATTGTCGGAGCGGAGAATTATGACGTGCTGCTTTGGCTAGAGCGCCTTTCGCCTCTGCTTTGCTTTATAGCGCCTATTGCTTTCCCCATCGGCTACAGTTTCGGCAAGCGCGACAGAGCGCTTACGCACGGAAGCATTGCGCGCGCCGACCGCCGCAAGAAGATTAAGGAAAAGAAGGAGCGCCGCGCCCGTCAGCAGAAGGGCCCCGAGCAGCTTATCTGATGCGAATAATCGCCGGAGATATGCGGGGAAGGGTGTTCCTCGCGCCAAAGACGGATAAAACCCGCCCGACGCTTGATCAGGTTCGCGAGAGCCTTTTCAACATCCTCCGCTCGGAAATCGGCGAGGATACGGTGGTGCTTGACCTTTTCGCAGGCTCGGGAGCGCTGGCTTTCGAGGCGCTTTCGCGCGGAGCGGCGTTTGCCGTTCTGTGTGACAGCGGCAGAGAGGCGTTTCAAGCAATCCGCCGCAATATCGCCTCCCTTTCCGTAGAGGATAGGACGGAGCTGTACGCAATGCCGTATGAGGCGGCGCTTTCAAAGATGACAAGGCGCTTCTCCCTTGTTTTCCTTGACCCGCCATATGAGCTTTGTGATTATGCAAAAATGCTCTCCCTGCTTCTCAGCACGGGAAGGCTTGAGGATGGGGCGCTTATTGCGGTTGAGCGCTCCGTAAGGCATCCGCTTGCGCTTCCAGAGGGCTTTATGCTTTCTGATGAGCGCAGGTACCGCGATACGGTTATCAGCTTTGTAAGAAAAATCACAGACAGCGCCGATATAAGGGAGTGACTATGAAATGAAGCGCGCAGTTTATGCAGGCTCCTTCGACCCGTTCACCTACGGACATCGTGATATTCTTCGCCGCGCAGCCGCGCTTTTTGACGAGGTTATCGTTGCGGTGCTGCATAACCCCGATAAGAATTGCTGCCTGCCCGTTACGCGCAGAATGGCTATAATAGAGGACAGCGTGAAGGGAATCGAGAACGTAAGGGTTGCCTCCTTCAGCGGTCTTCTTGTAGAGTATCTTCGCAAGGAGGATATTCACTTCTGCATACGCGGAGTGCGCAACGGAATCGACATGGACTCCGAAATGCAGACGGCGCATATCAACCGCCAGCTTGGGAGCGATATGGGCTATAATGTAGAAACCATTGCGCTTTTCACCTCGCCCGATACCAGCTTTATCTCTGGTTCGATGGTCAGGCAGATTGCCTCCTTCGGCGGTGATGTCACCTCCTACGCCTCGCCCGAGGCGCAGAAGGCGCTTTATGAGTATTTCCATATATCGGAAGGGAGATAGACCGTATGCAGGATACCTTTAACACCTTGCTTGACAATATCACAACGGAGATTTCCGGAGCGCGCCGTCAGGCGGTGGCGCTCAATACCTATGTGATGGACAGGGATTTGCTCCTCAGCTGGCTCAATCAGCTGCACGATGAGGTTCCCTCCGCGATAACTCAGGCTAATACCATCGTAAACCAGCAGGAGGAAATTCTCTCGCAGGCGAACAACAAAGCGCGCCTTACCGTTGAGGACAGCCAGAAGAGCGCGCAGCAGACCTTGGATAACGCAAACGCGCAGGCTCAGCACACAACGGAGGAGGCTACCGCCCACGCGCAGCAGCTTGAGCAGAAAACCATTGCGGAGTGCCAGCAGAGGCTTAACGATGCGGGCGCTCAGGCTCAGCACATCATTCAGGCGGCGCAGGAGAAGGCGGCTTACCTTGTAAGTCAGGAGCAGGTGCTTCAGACGGCTAAGGCGGAGGCTGACCAGTACCGCGCGCAGGCAACTCAGGAAATGCTCGAATTGCAGAACAAGGTCAAGAGCTATCTTGACAGCCTGCACGTTGAAATGGATCACTATGTTTCGGAAATGCTTACGACCGTCCGCGCGTCAAGGCAGAACCTGAACAACAGATAAAGCAGTATCGGAGGCGCTTATGCTAAGTTCCTATTCCGTAGTGAGCCGCGACAGGCTTACCGCCCTTTGCTTGACCTCAGGCGATATGCTCTATTGCGTCGGCTCGCAGAACGGGCTTTTCCCCGAGCTGGGCGGAAGCGGCGAGCGCGGCGGCGTGTTCCTCAAGAATATCAAGCTTGCGGACGGCTTCTACTTTGCCGTTGAGGATGTTCCGCTCACGGAGGCGTGCGCTTACCGCGCGCTGCCTTTTCAGAACGAGTTCTTCTACAAGCTTTCCGATAAGGGGCTTGTGGTGCGCCGCTCGCAGTTTGTTCCGGATGGGCGCTCCGGAATGGTTATCGACATAACGCTTACAAATCTTTACGATGCGCCGCGCTATGCCGAGGTTTCGTATACCGTGAGGACGGAGCTTATGGACATGGCGGGGGACGAGGAAATTGCGGGCGATATCGTCGAGTATGACGAGCGCTCGCGCGCGTTCTTTGCAAGGAACAGAGTAAAGCCCTACCATGTGGCGTGGGGCGCTCAGACCGATTGCCCCGTTCTGCTTTGGGACTCGACTCCCGAGGTTTACGGCTTCGGCAATACCTCGGGGCACGGAGCGAACGGGCGGCTTTTCTACCGCCTGCGCCTTCCCGCGCGCGGCGAGGCTACGCTTCGGCTTTTCCTTGTCGGCTCGCGCAGGAGCAGAATGCAGGCGGAGGACGCGATTGACGCGCTTCGCGCCGAGGCGTCCGCGCTCTTTGATGAAAAGACCGCGCGCTATTCGCGCTTTGTCGAGAACGCGGTTTATTCCGTTCCCGACCCGACGCTTATGCAGGCTATTCAGTGGGCGGTCTTTTCCTATGACTGGCTGCTGTATGAGAACGCGGACGGGCGGGCGCTGCTTACAGGTCTTCCCGAAAGCCCGACGACCACTATATCGGGAACGCTTCCCGCGCTGCCCGGGCTGCTTGCCCTGAACCAATACGGCGCGGCGTGGAACACAATACTGCTGCTGGAAAAAGCTCTCCCCACATCGACTGAGGAGGAAGCGGCGCTCTACATCAATACAGCGTCGCTCGCGTGGCGCTTTTCGGGCGATGACGACAGCCTGAGAACGCTTTTCCCGTCGCTTGCAGCCGCGTATAAGCGCCTTATCGAGTCGGGAGCGCGGAGCGCCGGCATAGCAAAGGCGCTGAGCCGCTACCTTGAAATGCTTGAGTATTTCACCAAGGAAGAGCCGAGGACTGAAAAGGACGCGGCGGCGGAAATGCTCGGTGAGTTTGCCGAAGGCGATAAGGATGAGGGCGACGTTGAAAAGCTGCTCGGAGTGCTTGAGATGAACACGGACTCCATGTACCGCTGTATGCCTATTCGCCCCGATTCCGAGGGCGACGTGCTTACCGCAATGCGCCTTTCTCAGATTGTCTATCCCGTGCTTACAAAGCTCTGCGGTGTCGTGCCGAATACGCCCAAGAAGGAAATCCGCTTCTCGCCGTCCATGCCCATCTGCTGGAACGGCTGGGAGATTCGCCGCTTGCGGCTGGGAAGGGCAAACCTCAGGGTCAGCGCCGTCCGCGAGTCCTCGGCGTCGGTAAGGTATACCGTTTCCGTGGATGAAAAGGGCTGGACGCTTATTGGCGCAAACGGGAGCAGAACGCCGATTGACGGTGAAATCTCCGTCGAGAGCGCCGAATAATTCAGCTATCAATCAAAGGAGGTAATTTTTATGGCAGAGGAATGCACCCATGACTGCTCCACCTGTCAGGCTGACTGCGCCTCGCGCAAAATGTCGCGCGAGGAAATGCTGGAAAAGCTTGGCGAGGGCAGCGAAGTAAAGAAGGTTATCGCCGTAATGAGCGGCAAGGGAGGCGTCGGCAAAAGCCTTATAACGTCCCTGCTCGCCTGTCAGCTGCGCCGCGCGGGAAAGCGCGTCGCTATTCTTGACGCGGATATCACAGGTCCTTCCATACCCAAGGCTTTCGGCGTTACCGAAAAGGCTACCGGCAACGGCAATACCATTTTTCCCGTGAAGACAAAGAGCGGAATCGAAATGATGAGCCTTAATCTCCTGCTTGAGAACGAAACCGATCCGGTTGTCTGGCGCGGACCCGTAATCGCGGGAACGGTCAAGCAGTTCTGGACGGACGTGCTTTGGGACAAGGTTGACATCATGTTCATTGATATGCCTCCCGGAACGGGCGATGTTCCGCTTACCGTGTTCCAGTCCATACCGGTAAACGGAATTATAGTTGTCACCTCGCCGCAGGAGCTGGTTTCCGTAATCGTTGAAAAGGCTGTTAAGATGGCTGAGATGATGGATATTCCCATGCTCGGCGTTATCGAAAACTATTCCTACGCGCTTTGCCCCGACTGCGGAAAGAAGATTGAGGTCTTCGGCGAGAGCCATCTCTAGCAGGTCAGCACCGAG
>CAZUTB010000065.1:0-1155 GCA_964622905.1 uncultured Oscillospiraceae bacterium
CTCGGAGAGCTCCACCGCCGTCTGGAACAGCCTGCGCGCAAGCGTTGGATAATACCATACATCCGTTGTATTGCTCGAAAGGAACGCGTGAAGCCCGAAGGAGCGTACGCCCATTTCCTTGAGCTGCCTGAGCGCCTCGGAAAGCTGAGCGCGGGTAAGCCCGTACTTCGCCTCGCCCGGGTTGCCCATTATAGCATTGCCAATCTTGAAATCTCCGCCCGGATTATACCTGAGGCAGACGCATGGAGGAACTCCGCCGTGAGTTTTGAGCAGCGGAACATGGGTTATGTCGTCAAGATTGATGAAGCCGCCAAGCTTGGTAGCATAGGTGAACTCCTCCGGCGGCATTGCGTTTGCCGAAAACATTATGTCCCTTCCGGAAAAGCCGCAGCTTTCCGCCAGCATAAGCTCGGTTTCGCTTGAGCAGTCAAGCCCGCAGCGCTCCTCCTTCATAATGCGGAGAATCGTCGGGTTCGGAAGCGCCTTAACAGCGAAATATTCCTCATAATCCTCGCACCATGAGAACGCGTGGTTCAGCTCGCGCGCCGTTTCGCGGATTCCCCTCTCGTCATAAAGATGGAAGGGCGTGGGAAAAAGCTCGCAGGCGCGGCGGAAAACAGCTGGCGGAAGCGAATAATTCGGCATAATATTCCTCCAATACGTCTTTCGTAGAGATTACAGCGCGTTAAGGGCGTTTACAACATCCTGCCTGATATCCTCGATATTCTCAATTCCGCAGGAGAAGCGAACCATTTCGGGACGGATTCCGCAGGCGATAAGCTGCTCATCGTCCATCTGCCTGTGCGTGGAGGACGCGGGATGCAGCACGCAGGTGCGCGCGTCCGCAACATGGGTTACGATTCTGGCAAGCTTCAAATTGCCCATGAACTTTTCGGCAGCGGCTCTTCCGCCCTTTACGCCAAAGGAGATAACTCCGCCGGGCTTGCCGCCCATGTACTTTTGGCACTTATCAAATTCCTTATCGCCTGCAAGCGCGGGATAGCTTACCCAAGCGACGTTCTTTTCCTTGGTGAGCGCCTCGGCAAGCGCAAGCGCGTTGGAATTATGCCTTTCCATTCTCAGCGCGAGGGTTTCAAGCCCGAGGTTGAGCAGGAAGGCGCTGTTCGGGCTCATCATCATTCCCATATCGCGCAT
>CAZUTB010000065.1:1165-7916 GCA_964622905.1 uncultured Oscillospiraceae bacterium
AGGTGAACGCGCGCCTTTGTAATGTAAGCCGCCTTGCCGAACGCCTTTGTATAGATTAAGCCGTGATAGCTCTCGTCCGGAGTTGTGAGCATCGGGAACTTATCCGCGTGCGCGTCCCAATCGAAGCTGCCGCCGTCCACAACAACGCCTCCCAGCACGCAGGCATGACCATCCATATACTTGGTGGTGGAATGGGTTACAATGTCAACACCCATTTCAAACGGGCGGCAGTTTATAGGCGTAGGGAAGGTGTTATCAACGGCGCAGGGCACTCCGTGGCGGTGAGCGGCGCTTACGAACTTATCAAAATCAAGCACGTTAAGCGAGGGATTTGATACGCTTTCTCCGAACACAAGGCGGGTTTCGGGCTTGAATGCCGCGTCAAGCTCCCCCTCGGTGCAGTCGGGTGAAACGAAGGTGGAATCAATTCCGAGCTGCTTTAGGGTTACAAAAAGCAGATTGAAGGTTCCGCCGTAAACCGCGCTGGAGCAGACAACGTGCTGACCCGCGTGGACAATATTGCATATTGCACTCATGCTGGCGCTCTGACCGCTTGAGCAGAGCATTGCGCCAACGCCGCCCTCAAGCTCGTTAATCTTCCTTTCGACTGCGGCTACCGTGGGGTTCGCAAGGCGGCTGTAAAAAAAGCCGTCCGCCTTAAGGTCAAACAAATCGCCCATTCCCTGCGAGGTTTCATACGCAAAGGTAGTGCTCTGATATATGGGCAGCACTCTCGGCTCGCCGTTCTTCGGCTCATAGCCTGCCTGAACGCACACGGTATCCTTTTTATATGCCATCTTCAGCATCTCCTTAACAATAACTCGCCGCGCATAAAGCGCCGCGCGATTCACCTTGCAGTATAACAGCTTTATCAGCCATCCGCAACACGGAAGGCTGGATATTTAATGTATTCAAATCGTTATGGAAGCAGAGAAAAGTATGTGCTATTATATCGCGGTAGGAATACGAAAGAGGGCGAAAGCATGACGACGCTTAAAATACGCGCAGCAACACCGGATGACGCGGAGGCGCTTCTCAAGATATACACCCCGTATGTTATAAACACCGCGATAACCTTTGAATACGAGCCGCCGACAAAGGAAGAATTTGCGGAAAGAATACGCGGGACGCTTGAAAAATACCCATACCTCGCTGCGGAGGAAGATAGCGGAATAATCGGCTACGCCTATGCGGGCGCGTTTCACAAAAGAGCGGCATACGGCTGGGCTGTGGAGAACTCTATCTATATAAGGCAGGACGCGCATGGACGCGGGGTCGGGAAAGCTCTGTATGAAAGGCTGGAAAGCGCGCTTAAGCTGATGGGAATAATTAACCTTTACGCCTCAATCGCCTATATAAGCTCAGAGGACGAGCATCTGACCAACGGAAGCGTGCGCTTTCACGAGCGCATGGGCTACAAGCTGACCGGAAAATTCACGAAATGCGGCTATAAGTTCTCGCGCTGGTACGATACGGTGTACATGGAAAAGATTATTGGCGTTCACAGCGACAGTCAAGCGCCGGTAAAGCGCTTTGACGAGATAAGAGCGGAGCTTGGGCTGTAAAGGATGGAAGCGGAGAAGCAGCAGTAAGTGAAACGCGCTTACAAGCTTTTGAATATCAGAGAAGCTCACAGTAAAAATAAGTACATAAGCAAAGTACGACCCTGCCCGAGATTGCTCAGGCAGGGTCGTGTTCATAATGATTATTGTTTTGCAGCTAGGCTTCATTCACAAAGGTTTTGTCCGCGTTATACTTGCGGTCAAGCCCTGCAAGTTAAGCCCTACGATTACAGCTCGTCGCCGTCATCCGCAGGCTTTGCTTCTTCCTCGTTGAAGTCAAGCTCCGAGGCTGCGTCGGTCTGCTCGTTTTCCGAATCCGCGCTATCGACGCTTTCGCCTTCCTCCGAGTCCTCGGCTTCCTCGATGATAGCCTCTGCCCTTGCAACGCCGACAACATGGGAGCCTTCCGCTACGCGCATAAGCTTAACGCCCTGCGTAGCCCTTCCGCAAAGCCTGATATCGTCAGCCTTCATGCGGATAATCGTTCCGTCGTCGGTTATGAGCATGATATCCTCATCGGGATGAACCATGAGCTGCGCGGCGAGCATACCCGTCTTATCGCTGAGGTTCATTGCGCGGACACCCTTGCCGTTGCGGTTGGTTTCGCGGTACTCGTCGGGCGAGGTGCGCTTTCCGAAGCCGTTTTCGGTTATAGCAAGCACGTCTGCTCCATCCTCGACAACCGCCATAGAGATGATTGAATCGCCATCGTCAAGCTTCATCGAATGCACGCCCATGCTGATTCTGCCCATTGAGCGAATAGCGCTCTCGTCAAAGCGAATCGCCTTGCCCATACGGCTTCCGAGCATTACGATATGGCTTCCGTCGGTAAGCTCAACTCCGACAAGCTCGTCATCATCGCGCAAAACAAGCGCGATAAGTCCGCTCTTGCGCAGGTTCTGGAACTCGTCCATAGGCGTTTTCTTAATCATTCCGCCGCGCGTTGCCATCATAAGATACTTATTCCCGCAATCCTTAGGCACGGGGATAATCGTTGTAACCTTCTCATCGCCGGAGAGCTGGAGAAGGTTTACAATCGCCATTCCCTTTGCGGTGCGTCCCGCCTCCGGAATCTGATAGCACTTGAGCGTGTAGACTCTGCCGCGGTTGGTGAAGAACATGATATCGGAGTGCGTGTTGATAACGCTTATCTGCTCCGCGTAGTCCTCCTCGCGCGTAGTCATAGCCGCTACGCCCTTGCCGCCCCTGTTCTGGGCGCGGTAGGTATCGGAGGGCAGGCGCTTGATATAGCCGTAATGCGTGAGCGTTACAACCATGTCGTCCTCGGCAATCAAATCCTCAACGTCAATTTCGCCCTCAACGCTTGAAATCTCGGTGCGCCTTTCGTCGCCGAACTTGCGCTTAATCTCAAGAATTTCATCCTTGATAACCTGCATAAGCAGCGCCTGATCGCCAAGGATAGCGTTGAAGCCCGCGATATCCTTTTCAAGCTGCGAATACTCCTCCTCCAGCCTTCCGGTTTCCAACGCGGTAAGGCGGGCAAGGCGCATATCAAGAATTGCCTGCGCCTGCTTTTCGGAGAGCGCGAGCGTTGACATAAGGGAAGCCCTCGCCTCGGAGGTATCCTTGCTCGTGCGGATGATTCTGACGACCTCGTCAATATCCTGAAGCGCCTTAAGCAAGCCCTCCAAGATATGCGCGCGCGCAAGCGCCTTATCAAGGTCATACTTCGTTCTGCGGGTTACAACGTCCTTCTGATGCTCAAGATAGTAATAGAGCATTTCACGAAGCGACAGAACGCGCGGACGACCGTCAACCAGCGCGAGCATATTTGCGCCGAAGGTGTCCTGCAACTGCGTGTGCTTATAGAGCGTATTGAGAACGACAACGGCGGGAACATCCTTCTTAAGCTCGATAACAATGCGCATTCCCTTGCGGTCGGACTCATCGCGGATATCGCTGATTCCCTCAATGCGCTTATCATGCACAAGCTCGGCAATCTTCTCAATAAGCTTCGCCTTGTTGACCATATACGGAATTTCGGTAACAACGATGCGGTTGCGTCCGCCCGCCATAGCCTCAATCTCCGACTTTGCCCTTACGATGATTCTGCCATGGCCCGTAAAATACGCCTCGCGGATTCCGCGCCGCCCGAGTATCACGCCGCCGGTCGGGAAATCGGGACCCTTGATGTGCTGCATAAGGTCGTCAAGCGTCGCGTCGGGGTTATCAATAAGGCAGATAACGCCGTCAATGACCTCGTTAAGGTTATGCGGAGGGATATTTGTAGCCATGCCTACAGCGATTCCGTTAGAGCCGTTTACAAGCAGGTTCGGGAAGCGCGCGGGAAGCACGGAAGGCTGCATCAACGTTCCGTCAAAGTTCGGGTAGAAATCAACGGTATCTTTGTCAATTTCGCCCAGCAGGTACATATTGAGCTTGGACATGCGCGCTTCGGTATAACGCATTGCGGCAGCGCCGTCGCCGTCAACCGAGCCGAAGTTTCCCTGACCCTCGACGAGCAGATAGCGCGTGGAGAAATCCTGCGCAAGCCTGACCATAGCGTTGTAAACCGCGGTATCGCCGTGCGGATGATACTTACCCAGAACGTCGCCGACGATACGCGCGCTCTTGCGGTACGGCTTATCGGGGGTGACACCAAGCTCGTTCATAGCGTAGATTATACGGCGGTGAACGGGCTTCAGACCGTCGCGGACATCCGGAAGGGCGCGGCTTATAATAACAGCCATCGCGTAGGAAATAAAGCTCTGCTTAAGGTCGGTTACTATATTCATCGGGATAAGGCGTTCCTCCGCCTTCCTCTCGATGATTACACCGTCGTCATCGGTATGCTTTATACCGTTGTTATCATCGTTTGGCATTTCGGCACCTCTTTCTTGCGGCTATCGCGGTTTATCAGATATCCAAGTCCTTGACCATCGTTGCGTTCTTCGCAATGAAGTCCTTGCGCGGCTCAACATCCTCACCCATAAGCAGGGAGAACATCTCGTCGGCGGCAATCGCGTCCTGAATCTCGATTCTCATCATCGAGCGGCGCTCGGGATCCATTGTGGTTTCCCAAAGCTGCTCCGCGTTCATTTCGCCAAGGCCCTTGTACCGCTGAATATCCGGCTTCTTATCCCTGCCAAGCCTGTCAAGCAGGCTCTCAAGCTCGGGGTCATCATACACATAATGAATTTCCTTGCCGAGCGTCACCTTGTAAAGCGGAGGCATTGCGGCGTAAACATAGCCCTTCTCGATAAGCGGGCGCATATAGCGAAGGAAGAAGGTCAGAAGCAGAATCCTTATATGGCTTCCGTCAACATCGGCATCCGTCATGCAGACAATGCGGTGATAGCGCAGCTTCTCCTCATTGAAATCCTCGCCGAAGCCGCAGCCGAACGCGGTTATCATATTCTTGATTTCCTGGCTTCCGAGAACCCTGTCCTGCCGCGTCTTTTCAACGTTGAGAATCTTTCCGCGCAGCGGGAGGATTGCCTGATAATGCCTGTCCCTGCCCATCTTCGCGCTTCCGCCTGCGGAATCGCCCTCAACTATGAATATTTCGCACTTGCTTGGATCCCTGTCCGAGCAGTCGGCAAGCTTTCCGGGCAGGCTTGCGGACTCAAGCACGGACTTGCGGCGGGTAATCTCGCGCGCCTTCCTTGCCGCCTCTCTTGCCCTTGCGGCGCCGCAGCAGCGCTCGACTATTCTGCGCGCAACGGCGGGATTTTCCTCAAGGAACTGCCCAAGCTTATCAACAACAAGGTCGTTGACGATTCCGCGCATTTCGCTTGAACCCAGCTTGGACTTCGTCTGCCCCTCAAACTGCGGCTCGGCAAGCTTTACGGAAACTATCGCGGACATACCCTCGCGGATATCGTCGCCCTGAAGAGGCGGCTCGCTGTCCTTTATAAGCTTGTACTTGCGCGCATAATCTACTATCGCGCGGGTAAGACCGGAGCGGAAGCCCTGCAAATGCGTTCCGCCCTCGGGAGTGTGAATGTTATTGGCGAAGCAGTACACATTTTCGGTATACGAATCATTGTACTCAAAGGCGACCTCAGCCATTGAGGTGCCCTTGACGCACTCCATATATATAGGCTCGTCAAACTCGACCTTGCGGTTCTTGTCAAGGTACTTTACAAATTCTCGGATGCCGCCCTCATAATGGAAAACCTGCTCCTGCTTTTCATCGGCGCGCTCGTCGGTAAGCACAATGCGGATTCCCCTGTTGAGGAACGCCATTTCGCGAATGCGCGTTTGCAGCACCTCGTACTGGAAATCACCGGTTTCAAAGATTCCGTCGGGATCGCTTTCGCTCTTTACATCGGGCCAGAAGCGGATGGTTGTTCCCGTCCTGTCCGTTGTGCCGATAACGGTCAAATCGCCGTCAATCTTACCGCGATGATAGCTCTGGTGATGAATCTTTCCATCCTGATAAACCCACACCTCAAGGTGCGAGGAAAGCGCGTTGACAACGGAAGCGCCCACGCCGTGCAGACCGCCGGAAACCTTATAGCCGTCGCCGCCGAATTTTCCGCCCGCGTGCAGAATGGTAAGGCAGACCTCGACCGCGGGGCGGTGCATCTTGGGATGAATGCCCACTGGGAAGCCGCGCCCGTCATCCACTACCTCACAGGAGCCGTCCGCGCAAAGAGTTACATGGATATTCTTGCAGTAGCCCGCAAGCGCCTCGTCTATCGCGTTATCAACAATCTCATATACAAGATGATGCAGACCGCGCACGTCGGTTGAGCCGATATACATACCGGGGCGTTTGCGAACCGCCTCAAGCCCCTCAAGCACCTGTATCTGGTTTTCGTCATACTTCTCGTGTACGACGCTCTCCAGCTCCTGATTATCTTCCATACTTCACCTCAAAATCATCGGGAAATCTGCCATATTAAGGCAGATAATCACCGGTCGTAGCCCATAACCGTTAACCAACTTATTATAGCATATTTTTGCCCAAAAATAAAGGCTTTTCGCACTTTTTGAAAACAAAACACGCAAATATTCTTTCCTTAATATAATAGCAAATCGCGCACTCGCGTATTGTGCAGAGCGTGAAGGCGTTGTATAATGCAGCAGTGCTTTTACAGGCTTTATGTGGGACGGAGGCGTTTTTTCTTGTCATTTTGCTTTACCTCATGCGATATTGTTGTTATCGGCGCGGGTCACGCAGGCTGCGAGGCGGCGCTCGCCTCAGCACGAATGGGGCTTAA
>CAZUTB010000066.1:0-7882 GCA_964622905.1 uncultured Oscillospiraceae bacterium
TCGTTTCTCCCGGCGATATTCGCGGAGAGCTGCCCGACGACGTTCCGCCTGCCGAGCTGAGTCTGCTGCTTCCCTACCGCACCTCCCCCGGAGGACGAGAAATGTCCGCCGTGCTCATGGATTTGTGCAGCAGAGGCTATATCGCAATTTCAACCGAGGGCGGCGAAAATGAAAAGATTAAGGACAGCAAGGTTACGCTTACCCGAACGGGCAAGGAGGGCGCGCTCAGGGATTACGAGGCGCTTACCATGAGATATATCTTTGACACGCTTGCAGACGGCGAGGACAGCATAACCTTAAAACAAATGAAGAAATCCGCAGAAAAGCATTACAGCGCGGCAAGCAAGTATAACAGAGACTTTACGGAATCACTGGGCACGCATATGAAATCGCACGGTTGGTTTGAGGGCTATTATACGCATTCCTCTCCGCTCAAGTATATTTCGGGCGCGGTGCTGCTTGCAGCAGGCGTGATATATGTTGCGCTTGTCATAATGAGCGAAAACCTTCTGCCGCTCATTCCCGCAATGCTCTGCTTCTTCCTTGGCACCTACTCCTTCTGTATGAGAAAGCGCACCGAGAAGGGCTGCAGCGAGTGCGTGAAGTGGCTCGGGCTTAAGGAATGGCTCAGCCGCAACGAATCGCAGGAGGATGCCGCAGTGCGCCCTGCCGACTGGGAGCGTATGCTGGTTTACGCGGGTGTGCTTCTGGACGATCAGGACGCGATAGCAAAGCGCGCGGGCAGCGCGCTTAGAACGATGAGCTTTTCAAGCAACTATTCCGTAAGCGATTACGGGCTGCTCTATATGGTAACGCGCCGCGGCGGAACGCGCCTCTTTTCGGACGTCAACAGGGCGGTTTCCGGCGCAGTTTCCTCCTCCGGCGGTTCAAGCTCCTCCGGCAGCTTCGGCGGCGGCGGCGGCGGCGGCGGAACGTTCTGAAAACAGAAACCGATAGTAAAAAAGCAGCAAACAGGCTGCACCGCAGAGGATGACATCCGAAACGGTGCAGCTTTTGATATACCGTTTTCAACGCCCTTGTGCAGTGCGCCTTCCTGCTCATTCGTATATTTCGTGCGATATTGTTGATATTATCGTTCGTTTTGTGTATAATATAAGTGCGGAAGCTGACTTACGCAAAAGGAGGTACGCATATGCAGATTACCGCTACCGAGTTTAAGACAAATATGGGCAAGTATCTCGCTATGGCAAGCCGCCGAGATATTTACATTACAAAAAACGGGCAGAGAATTGCAAAGCTGACGAATCCTGCGCCTGACCGCATGGCTATGCTTGACAGCCTTGTGGGGATTGCCAAGGATGAAAGCCTTTCGCCGGAGACTCTCAAGGAGGAACGGCTCAGCAGAGTATGAAGATAATGATTGACACAAATGTTGTGCTGGACGTGCTGCTTCGGCGAGAGCCGTTCTTTTCGGCATCCTATGAGGTAATAAAGCAGTCGGCGCTCGAAAAATGCGAGGGCTTCGTTTCAGCCTCAGCCGCAACGGATATTTTCTACCTGCTGCGCCGCAGCTTGAAGGATACGGTTAAGGCGTGGGAGAGCATGGAGAAGCTTTTGCAGCTTATCGGCATAGCGGACGCGCTGGGCGAGGATGTTTACGCCGCCAACGCATCAAATATGACAGATTTTGAGGATGCGCTTGCTGCGTCAATCGCCGAGCGCTGCCGTATGGCATATATCGTTACGCGCAATGTGAAGGATTATTGTAAGTCGCCCGTAAAGGCAATTACGCCCGAAGAATTCCTTAGATTATAGTATGTATAGTATGAATTCGCAAAGCAGAAGCTGCCTAGTAATTAAGGCGGCTTCTATTTTTTACACAATCTCGGCGGCGATTAGTATTTGAATTCAAGCTTATCCGCCGTAATATCCACAATCACAAGCTCCGGCTTATTATTGATGCGCGGGAAGGCGCTTGAATCGCCCATTCCCCTGCTGATGATGAGCGGGTATGCGCCCGGGTAGAGCAAGCCCTCGGTGAAGTCGGGGTTAAGCCCTTGGTCCGGAGAATACAGCGCGCCGACGAACGGCAGACGGACTACACCGCCATGCTCATGCCCCGCAAGCGCAAGGTCAACATCGGCGTACTCGATATAGCCCTGAAAATTAATTGGGTAATGCGAAAGCAGGAGCTTGAAGCCTTCATGGGAAGTGAAATCCTCCATGAAATCGGGCGCATACTGCTTGATTCCGTTTGCGTGCTCCGAAAGCCCGCCTATTGAAAGCAGGTTCCCGTTGACGGTAACGTCCACCGTATCGTTATTGAGCAGCACAGCGCCGGTTGCGATAATGCGCGAAAGAATCTCCCTGTGCCCGTTAAGGTACTCGCTTATCTCGTGGTTTCCGAGGGAGAAATAGACAGGCGCAACATCCGTCATGTTCTCAAGCAGCTCGTACATCGGCTCATAAACCCCCGAGCCGTAAAGGAACATATCGCCCACAACGCAGATAATATCGGGCTTCAGCGCCGTGAGCGCGCTAAGCAGCTCCGAATTATCCTTGCCGTACTCCTTGAGATGCAAATCGGTTATTACAGCCGCTCTCACGCGCGCCGTTATCTTATCGCTCTGAACAACATAGAAGGTTTCGGAGAAGCTGTCGTTATCCATAAGCACGCGGCTGAACTCCGTGTAAAGCCCGAAGCAGCCGCCGATAAGCAGCAGAATCATAACGATAACGTTAATTATCCTTACGGTGCGGCGGCGGCGCTCAGTTTCCTTTTTGTCATCCGCCTTATCGTCCGCAGAGCGGCTTGCCTCGGCGGGCTTTATGCTCTTTTCGGCGGACTTTACAGCATTCTCAGCGGATTTAACATCATCGGAAGTAATCTTTTCTTTGCCCTCCGCAATTTTTTCGGCGTTTTCGGCAGTCATTACCGTATTTTCGGAAGCCGCTCTGCCCTTTGCCTCCGCATTGCCTGCTTCAGCCTTTGAGGGCGCTTCCGCATTCTGCGTCCCTTGAAGCTGCTCGTTTTCAGCCGTGTTTAACTTGTCTGCCGCCTTCGGCTCTATGCTCTCCGCCTTGGCATTCATATTCCTTTTCCACAGCGGTCTGCGCTCGGAAGGGCGTTTATTTCTGCTCATTTTTTGCCACCATCCTTTGCGAACAGGCGGCCCATTGTCAGCTTGAGCAGGTCGCGGATATTATAGATACCCTCGCGCTCGCTTTCGCACATTGCGGTGCGAATCTCAATAGGCGTTTCGGGATACTTGGCATTGTAATTGCCTATGGTCTTGTTTACGGAGGTTATAAAGCTCTGCGCCTTTTCATACCTGCATTGCTCAAACAGCCCTATGAAGCTCACTCCGCCGTTATGCCCGAAAAAGCCGTAATCCTTTGCGCAGTGCTTCATGATTATGCCGAAATTACGGAGCATAATGTCGCCCTGCCGTCTTCCGCTCTGGTCGTTTATCTTTTCAAGGTTGAGCAGCTGTACGGCAATAACTATCATATCGCCGGCAAGCGGCTTCTGGCTCAGGCGCTCAATCTCGTTGTCACAGCTTGCGCGGTTCGGCAGCCCCGTCTTCTGGTCAACATAGATATGCTGCTTTGCAATCTCGCTGAGCCGTCCAAGGATTATGGAGCAGCAGCAGCCGACAACGATGAACAGCACCAGCGAGATAGCTATATAAAGCTGAGTGTTCATGCCCTCGCGGACGCTGATGGTCGATTTTGCGGTTATATTCTGCACAGAGTTATACTCGTTGAACTCAAGCACCATAACCTTCAGCGTTTCGTAAAGGCTATTGCTCTTTTCCGTTACATCGCTGAGAATTCGGTCAACCTCGCGCTGCATATCGACCGTGTTAAGGTTCGCGTTCCCCTCGGTGCTGAACACCTCAAGCACGTGCTTGCAGTACTTTATCTCCTCATCGCAAAGCCCCAGAGAAACGCTGTATGAAACATAATCGTTCATCAGGGCGTCATAGGTCGTCTGCTTGGAGGAATCCGTTCCGGAAACGAAGGTCATAACGGAGTTTGTATTTCCCTCCGTACTCACTCCGTCATAATTATAGGTCTGCTGTCCCTCCGAGCTTTTTACTGTATAGCTGTCAATTATAGGCTGAAGCCCCGCGAGCTTATCGGTATAAACCTGCCGCTCAATCTGCGCCGTTTCGAGCCTGTGCTGATACTTATTGGTGAGCGTTTCGGCGTCGCGCGTAACGCGCCCGTCCATAATAAGCGCGTAGAGCTTGTCTATGTTAAGGTTGCGCAGCTCCGAATAGAGGTCGAGCATATTCGCAAAGCTGTAGCCGACGGAGGAGCAGTAGAAATTAGGGTAAGCGTCCCTGCGCTGATACAGGTAATTAATAATATCCTCAAGCCCCGAGTCAACCAGCTCAACGCTTTCAAGGTAATCAAACGCGCCGCTTGCCGTGCTGCTCACGTTATCGGGAGTTATAGTAAGGTCAACGTATTTTTCACCGTAATACTGAATATAGTTGCGGATTACCGCCTCAAGCACGCGCCTTGCATACTCCTCGCTGAAGCTTGAGCCGACGGTGAAATCAATTACATATTTAGTCGGGAAATACTCGTATTCCTCGCCGCGCTCAAGCAGAGCGTCCTTGCGGGTTATTTCGTCATCGGGAATAATCTCCGTTATGGAAAGGCGGCTTCTCACAAAGTCTATGCTCTGATTGATTCCAAGCTCGCTTATCGCGCCGGAAATGATATTGGAGGCTGTAAGCTCGTTAACGTCAATCTTATCGCCGCTTGGGGTAAGCCCCGAGGAAGCGCCGCTGTTAGTATATGAAATAATGACGCTGGCGTTATAGGTCTGCTTGTTGCCAATATATTTGCTGAACAGGAAGCACCCGAGAATACTTAAAATGATTATGGGAATATACCATTTGCGAACATAGGAAAGAATCTTAAAGTCCGTCATTCCAAAGTGCCTCCTTTCTTTAGCGTCTGAGACATATTAAGCCTTAAGCTGCTTGGCGATTCGCTTTTCGCCCGTCTTCCTTCCAAGCGCCTCAAGCATACTCAGTATGTAAGTAAGCACAAGGAAAACGGCGGCAAAGAGTATCAGCCCGTTCTGAACAGAGTAGTTTTCCATATCCGACAGAACGGAAGGGCGGAAGGACAGCGCTCCGTGGAGCGTGTACTTTATGTAATCGTTATCCGTTGTTATGGTGGAATCAATTACTCCGCTCAGGATGTCGTTCATGTTCTTAATCATCGTGTCGGCGGTCATTCGGCTTGCGGCAAGCGCCGAAAGCGACTTCTGCGCATCGTCAAGGCGGGAGAGAATGTAGCTGTTCGTGAGCAGAGTTTTGTTTACGTCCTGCGCGTAGCTCATATAGCTCTCCGCGGTTTCCGCCATATAGTCCATTCCGATTTTGGTTTTGGACATATAGAACTCTCTTGCGGAATCATAGGTAGGAATCATTACTATCGCGGTCTGCTTCGTATCGTAGATATCAATGGCGTTCATTCTCACGGTGTATTGCAGGTAGGATTTATTGTAATCATTTTCAAGAATGAACTGCTTATAGCCAAGCTCTGCGGAATACAGCTCATAATCCTTTGAAAGCCCCTTCTCGGTTATGAACGCCTTATACTTTTCCAGCAGAACGTTTTGCAGATTCCCAAGCTGCGCCATAAGCGAAGCGAAGGTTTCGTTTGTAGTATCTGAGCGGAAGGTTCCGTTTTCGCGGTTGCGGCGCGAAAGGAAATCGTTCACGAGCGATATGCGCGTGGTAAGCAGCTGCGAAATCTGCGGATAATCATAGTCCGCAGTGTCGGGAAGCTGATAGCCGGAAAGCATATCATTGGTGATAAAGCTGTCCTCAAACTTGCAGGAATACGCCTTGCAGACCATCATCAGCAGGTTTTTCGCGTCAATATGGCTAAGGCGCTTATCAAGGCTCAATGAGATGACATACTCTGTTCCGATGTATTCCTCATACACGGAGCGGGTGTAGCGCGGCTCTACGCTCAGGCACTCCTTAAGCTCAAGCGGCGTTATCTCGCCCTCAAGCCCCGCAAGATAAATTGCGTCCGAGGCGATATCCTCATTGATAATATCGTACATATTAAGGCGCGTTCCGTTTGGGTAAAGCCCCTTTGAAGCCTTTTCATAGTTAAGGGCAAGGTAAGCGGTGGAGCTGTCCCCCACCGAACCATAGGCGCTGATGCAGTAGAAAGCCATGACCAAAAGAGCCGCGAGCAGCTTGAACCAAAAGCCCTTACGGAGAACCAGAAGGATCTTCTCAAATGCGTTCAGTTTTTTTGCCCGCTTTTCGCTCATTCCTGCGTCTTTTGCCTTTCGTTATTTGGCGAGTGAAAGATAAAGCTCCTGCAGCTCGGCGGCCTGCGCATGAATATCGTAACCCGCATTCTTCATTATACAGCGACCTGTCCCTCGATTGTCGGTTTTGCCATATAATAACTGTATTTCTTTTGCCCAGCGCCCGTTATCCGCGTCAAGCGGAAGGAACGCGGTGTTCTCCGCGCACGCCGCCTCCGTCGGAACGCCCGTTGAAAACAGGCAGGGCAGCCCCGACGCCTGCGCCTCGATTCCCGTTACGGGAAGCCCCTCAAATAGCGAGGGAAGCACAAAAACGTCCATAGCCTGATAATACTTATAAGTATCGGGAACACTTCCGGTGAAAATAACGCTGTCCGTAACTCCAAGCTCCTCCGCGCGGCGCTTTACATCGCCCATAAGCTCGCCCTCGCCCACTAGCAGCAGCGCCGCATCGGGCATAAGCTTCTGTATTTCGGGAAGCATTTCGACAAGCCTTGATTGATTCTTTTCGGAGCTGAACCGCCCTATATGCCCGACTACAAACCTGTCGCCAAGTCCGAGGCTCTCGCGCATCTGCGCCCGAACGCCCTTAGAGAACTCGAATTTATCAAGGTCAATTGCGTTGTGAATGGTCAGGTAATCACCGGAGTCCGCAACCCTGCTTCCGAAGAAGAAGCGCGCCGCCTCCCTGCTGCACGCAAGGCGCATAGTGGCATTTGAGGGAATAAGACGCTTGCAGATGCACTTATACAGATACTTAAAATCGTGCTTGATATTCGTGCTGTGCGCGTGGAAAAGGCGGTTTGACATTCCGCATTTGCGGGCGGCAACAAGCGCAAACGCGCCGAAGGATTCGTTATGGACGTGCAGAATCCTTATGTCCTTATCCTCATCCAAGATTTTGCGCATATACGCCATATACCTGCCGATATTCTGCGGCATAAAGCCGGGCGAGCGATAGATATGCCCGCCAAGCGCCTTAATCTCCTCCTCGTAATCGCCTATCTTTGGCTTGTTCGCGAGGAAGTCAAACTGAATTTTAGTCCTGTCGATATTGCGGTAATAGTTCATAAGCATGGTTTCTATTCCCGCCCTGTCCATATTGCTCACGCTGTGCAGTACACGAATCATCGTCTTCCCTCCAATGCAAGGCTGTCCTCGCAGGCGAAGGCGCGCAGCTCCTCGCTTGTTATATAGCCCTGCTCCTTCTGCTCCTTCTCCAGCTCTTCCTTAACCTCGTCGCTGAAGGCGTAGCTTATCATAAGCATTCTTATCGCCATGCTCATCCAGAAATAATAGAGCGTGTTATCCGTCATGTAAGTTATAATTGTATAAAGGTTAATGGCAAGCACAAGCCGCCCCGCCTTTTCGCCGAAATCGCGCATATACCAGCGAATCTGATAAACATAGTTGAAAAGCGCCCAGCCCCAGAAGCCCCAGAACCCAAGCTCAATATACTGCTTCAGAATATCGTTATGTATAGCCATAACGCCTATGCGCGTTTCCCCCGAGCGAATCATCTTCTGCAAAAGGGCTACGGTATACTCAAAGCCCTGCCCAAGGAAAACGGGGCTGATATCATAATAATCGGACATGAAATCATAG
>CAZUTB010000067.1:0-7830 GCA_964622905.1 uncultured Oscillospiraceae bacterium
AAGGTTGGCTCGCAGACCCGCTATGACGACGTTGCTCAGGGTCGTGTTGAGATGATTCGCGGCGCTTGGGGCGGAGCTGCCTTCTATCCGTTCTCCTCTATCCGCTGCTACTGCTCCGCTAACTACATGGGCGGAATTGAGAAGATTCACGAGTCCAACGGCTGGAATCCTACCAAGGAAACCCTCGATGTTGTCTATGACTTCAATGGCGACGGCGTTGCCGAGACTGTCACCGACACCTTCGCGAACTGGTCTGACCGCATCAACACCGCTGAGTTTGACAGCAATATGGATGCCAAGCTCAAGATTATGTCCACGCTGGAGACCGGTGTTCTTTCTAGCTATCAGTGCATTCCTTGGGCTTCCGAGACCCAGGCTACCATGTACAGCCAGAAGATTTCCTACGCTACCCTCAACTACAACATCATGTACGGCTACGGCGGAACCCGTCTTATGAAGTTCAACTTCAACGACGACGAGTGGGCTGCTTATGTTGCGGATCAGGGCGGCATCCTGAACTACGAATAATCGTATTTCAGCTTAAACCCGCTTAAGCGTTTGCGGGTGACGCGCGGCTCTGCCGCGCGTCACCCCAATCCTGCCGACATAGTTACCTGCCGCCGCGTTCGGAGCTTCTGCCCCGAACGCTGTTGCGTTGTTAAGGCGCATTACTTTGATAAAGCGATAAAGCAGAGCTTTTGAAGCTCAGGTGTATCGCCTATCCGGTAAGACGGCAGAATACAAAAATCGGGCACGGAAAGAACGTACCCCGTTTTTGTATCCTGCCTATGGCTTTCCGCGGCGCTGCCGCCCCCACTCTGCACCGCGCTTTGCGGCACGGTGAAAAAAGGATGTGCGCACTCCCGATGTATATGTTCAAGTACATTATGAAGCGTATCGGGCTGATGATTCTTACGTTCTTCATCATAATGACAATATGCTTCACACTCATCAAGCTTCTCCAGCCGGAAGCGCCTATGATGGGCTCACAGGCTCAGCTTGAGGCGGCGCGCCGCGAGGCTCTCGGCTATAACAAGCCTATTTTGGAGCAGTACGGAATCTACCTCAGGAATATCTTCACTAAATGGGATTGGGGCACGTCGTGGAAAATTGACTACATGACGGGCGTCGGCGACGTTATCACGTCCCGTCTGCCGCCTACCGTTCTTATTAACGTGTATTCTCTTGTCATTTCCATTCCGCTGGGAATCCTTCTCGGCATATTTGCCGCGCTGAAAAAGAATAAATGGCAGGATCACCTTATATCAACGCTTGTTATGATATTTGTGTCCGTTCCTTCCTATGTATATGCGTTCATCGTTCAGTACTATCTGGGCTTCAGGCTCGGATGGTTTCCGGTTATCCTAAGCTCGCTTTATGACGCGGGCGGAAGCTGGACGAGCGCCGCAATGTTCAAATCAATGATGCTTCCTATGTTCGCGCTGTCCTTCTCGACCATCGCAGGCCTTGCGCGCTTTACCCGCGCCGAGCTTACCGAGGCGCTCACGAGCGAGTATATGCTGCTTGCGCGCACCAAGGGCCTTACAAAGGGTCAGGCGACCGTCCGCCACGCCCTTCGGAACGCTATGGTTCCTATTCTCCCGAGCATCCTTTCGATGATAATCGGCGTCTTCGGCGGCTCAATGATTATTGAAACCATCTTTGCCGTAAACGGTATCGGCAAGCTGTACATACAGTCCATAGGCATGCTGGACTACGATGTTTTCGTTTCAACCAGTATGTTCTACACGCTGATTTCGCTCGCATCGACGATAATCGTGGATATAAGCTATGGTTTCCTTGATCCGCGAATCAGAATGGGGGCGAGATAAATGAAGAATATCGACATCAATTCCATACCGAAGGAAAAGTTTGAGTTCGCTCAGCTTGACGCGCATCTGCATGACGTTAAGTTCGATACAAAGCCTGTCGGCTATATGCTGGACGCGTGGAGACGCTTCCGCAAGAACAAGGCTTCCGTTGTCGCGGCTATAATCATCATTCTTATCGTTATCTTCGCGGTGGTAACTCCCTTCGTCAGCACGTACAAGATTAACGACGCGGACGGAGTATACGCCAAGATGCGCCCGAAAATCGAGGCGTTCTCGGGCAGCGGCTTCCTTGACGGAACGAATACCAGAACGCTCAATGATAAGTACATCGCTTATCTTGGCGGTATAGGACAGGCTATTTCCGACAGCGACGGCTCAGGCTCTGACTGGGAAGCGGGGCTTAAAGAGGAATATCAGCCTATCCAGAAGCTCTCCGAGCCGTATAAGAAGCAGGGCAAGGAATACCGCGACGCGCTAGTTGATACCTATTATTCCGTAGGCTTCAAGTATATCTCCGTAACCCGCGACCAGTACGCCGCTATTCAGGCGTGGCAGCAGGAAAGCGGAATCCAGGTCGTCTATCCTATGGTCGATACTCAGAGCCAGTGGTGCGACGCGAGCAACGCAAGCGACGCAAACTATTGGTATCGCCATGCCGCCAACTCTACGCCGCTTGACGAGAATGGAAATAAGCTCTCCCTTGCGCAGTTCACCTCCACAGGTCTTGTGGATAATTATCTGCGCGACGCGGACGGCAATATAATGTATTACGCCGCCAAGGATAAGACCATGATTTCCATCCGCGTGCTTTATTACAATTACTTCATCTATAAGAACGGCTACGAGCCTATTCACACCCTCGGAACCGACGCGCAGGGCTATGACATCATCGTCCGCCTTGCTCACGGAACTCGCCTCTCGCTCATCCTCGCGCTCTGCGTTTCCGTTATCAACCTCACGCTCGGCGCTATGTACGGAGCGGTCGAGGGCTATTACGGCGGCTGGGTCGATATGCTCGGCGAGCGCATTACCGATGTTTTGAGCGGAATTCCGTTCATAGTCGTCGCTACGCTGTTCCAGCTCCACCTGGTCAATACGGGCAAGGTTTCAACGCTTGTAGGACTCCTGTTCGCATTCGTTCTGACCGGCTGGATTGGCACGGCTTACCGCGTCCGCACCCAGTTCTACCGCTTTAAGAATCAGGAATACGTCCTTGCGGCAAGAACCCTCGGCGCGCATGACGGGCGCATTATGTTCAAGCATATTTTCCCGAACGCTTTGGGAACTATAATCACCACCTCGGTGCTTGTAATCCCCGGTGTTATCCTTGACGAGTCCATCCTGAGCTACCTCGGAGTTGTAAACTTCAACGGTCAGTTCATCACCTCGCTGGGAACTATGCTTTCCAACGGTCAGGGCTATCTGTCCACCGACCCGCACATAATTCTCTTCCCCGCCATAATCATCTCGCTTCTGATGATTTCGTTCAACCTGTTCGGAAACGGACTTCGCGACGCCTTCAACCCGTCGCTGAGAGGAGCTGATGAGTAATGGAGAAGAAGCTTGAGGTGAAGGATTTACAGATATCCTTCAGAACCAATAACGGAACGGTCAAGGCTGTCCGCAATATCAGCTTCGATTTGTATAAGGGCGAAACGCTTGCGGTAGTTGGCGAAAGCGGCTCGGGCAAGTCGGTTACAGCCAGAGCTATTATGGGAATCCTCGCCCCTAACGCCATAGTTGAAAACGGTCAGATTGTCTATGACGGACGCGATTTACTCAAGATTTCGGAGGAAGAGTATCATACCCTGCGCGGCGATAAGCTCGCAATGATATTCCAGGATCCGCTTTCCTCGCTTAACCCTATTGTCCGTATCGGCAAGCAGCTTACCGAGGCGATGATTCTCAACAACAAGGAGCGCCGCCGCAATGCGCGCCGCGAGCTGAACGCCGTGCTTGCGCGCCTTGAAAAGAGCATGGTTTCCGCCGGCTGCGATAAGCAGAAGACCGCTGAGAAGATTAAGCTTTTCCGCGATTTCACCGAGAACGGAATCCATATTGAGGAAAAATATGACCTTGCGCATGACTACGCGCTTGAGGTTATTTCCGATATCGAGGATATCGAGCTGACCCTGCAGCAGACCAGCCCCGAGGAGGTTTCAAGCTCGGTCAAGGAGCTGCTAACCGGCGCGGGCGAGGTTTATGATGAGTTCGTTATCAATGATACTCTGAGGCCCCGCTATTCGGAGCTGCTCACCGCGCTTACCTATCAGGGCAAAAACTTCGTGCTTGAGCCGGACAGGGAGCGCATTGGAGCTACCCTTGCCGAAATGAAGAGCATTCTTAAGAGCGCCGCCGAAAAGGAAGCGCCGAACTTCTTCTGCATCGGCTATTCCTCAAAGTATGCAGGCGAAAAGCCGGACGCTGCCGATATTGCGGCAACCAACCGCAAGGCGCGCGAAACGCTGGATAAGGGCTTCATGCTCGATTTCCTTACCGATGTGGAAAAGGGAATCCGCCTGAGCTATGAGAGCGCAATCGCAAGGCGCAAAAAGAGCGAAAAGCTGCTCCGCGACAGCCGCAATGTATATGAGAAGGAAAATCTTGACGAGGGCGAGTGCCGCAGAACCGCGCGGGAGCTTGATAAAGCGGTAAACGCGGCAATAAACCGCCTTACCATCAAAAAGAACAGCAGCGCTTACGTTTTCGGAACTACGCTTTCTTCCGCTATCGACCGCTATTTCAAGGGCTTGAAGGTCAATCCGCGCGAGGAGGAGAGGTTTGCCCGTGACCAGGCGAAGTATGACCGCGCAATAGCCGCTCACAGGGAGGGCATTAAGCCCGTTCCCACCGTGCTTATTGACACGGACGCAGCCCGCGATAATATGCTCCGCGCAATTGACGAGGTTCTGCGCTCCTACGAGGCTATTGACGAGCAGGAGAAGAGCATTGATTATTCGGCGCTTTCCGTTGAGATGATTGACTATCTCAAGCTGCAGGCGTCCTTCAGCGCGAATCAGCTCACAAAGACCGGCGCTAAGCACCGCGCGCTTGAGCTTATGGCTGAGGTTGGAATCCCCGAGCCGCGCAAGCGTTATAATCAGTATCCCTTCCAGTTCTCAGGCGGTATGCGCCAGCGCATTGTTATCGCAATTGCCCTGAGCGCTAACCCCGATATTCTCATCTGCGACGAGCCTACCACCGCGCTTGACGTTACCATTCAGGCGCAGATTCTTGAGCTTATCAACAACCTCAAGGAAAAGCGCGGGCTTTCCATTATCTTCATAACGCACGACCTCGGCGTTGTTGCGAATATGGCTGACAGAATCGCGGTTATGTACGCGGGCAAGGTTGTAGAATACGGCCTTGCGGACGATATCTTCTATGCGCCCGCGCATCCGTATACATGGGCGCTGCTCTCCTCAATGCCCGACCTTGACACAAGGGAGAAGCTTGCCGCAATCCCCGGAACTCCGCCTAACATGATTATGCCGCCCAAGGGCGACGCGTTTGCCGCGCGCAATCAGTACGCTTTGCAGATTGACTTTGAAGAGCAGCCCCCGATGTTCAAGATTTCGGATACGCATTACGCAGCCACATGGCTGCTACATCCCAGCGCGCCTAAGGTCACGCCGCCCGCGATTGTTACGGATCGCATAGCGCGCATGAAGAAGCTGGAGGAGCAGAGCCATGAGTGAATTGCATAACGACCCGAATATCCTGCTGGAGGTAAGCCATCTTAAGCAGTACTTCAAAATGGGGCACAGCACCGTAAAGGCGGTTGACGACGTAAGCTTCTATATCAAGCGCGGCGAGGTCTTCGGGCTTGTCGGCGAGAGCGGCTGCGGTAAAACCACTACGGGCAGAGCCATCATTAAGCTCTATGAGCCGACCGGCGGAAACATCTGGTTCAACGGGCAGCGCATCAGCTCCGGAGCGGCGGGCGTAAGGCAGCTTGAAAAGGACGAGCGTCAGGCGAGCAAGGAGCTTATCTCCAAGTGGGAGCTTGCCCGCGATAAGCAGATAAAGGAAAATCCGGCTGACGCGGATAAGCTGCGCGCCGAGTTCCAGAAGCGCATTGACGATGAAACCGAGCGCCTTAATAAGGAAATTGCGGAGCGCCGCAAGGAGATTGCAATAGCAAGGCAGGAGGAGCGCCACGCGCAGAGAAACTATCGTGAAATGCGCATTAAGCAGGTTCACGAGAAGTATGACGCAAAGCTCGCTTCCGCGCAGGGCCAGGAGCTTGAGGACCTGAAGGGCGCTATGGAAAGCGAAATGGAGCTTGCCAAGCGCGATAACATCCGCACAAAGATGCAGATGATTTTTCAGGACCCTATCGCTTCCATCAACCCGCGCATGACCGTTCGCGAAATTATAGCGGAGGGGCTTATCATCCGCGGCGTTCGCGATAAGAAATTCATAGACCAGAAGGTTTTTGAGGTTCTGGACATGGTCGGGCTTGTTCCCGAGCACGCGAACCGCTATCCGCATGAGTTCTCCGGCGGTCAGCGCCAGAGAATCGGAATCGCCCGCGCAATAGTGCTTGAGCCGGATATGATTATCGCGGACGAGCCTATCTCCGCGCTTGACGTTTCCATTCAGGCGCAGGTAATCAACCTGCTCAATGACCTTCGCGATAAGATGGGCTTAACCATTCTCTTTATCGCGCATAACCTCTCCGTCGTTAAGTATTTTTCTGACAGGATTGCGGTTATGTATTTCGGAAAGCTTGTTGAGCTTGCGTCCTCCGAGGAGCTTTTCAAGCATCCGCTGCATCCCTACACCCGCTCGCTGCTCTCCGCTATTCCGTATCCGGACCCGCATTTTGAGAAGCGCCGCCAGCGCATAACCTATGTTCCCGCAAGGGAGCATGATTACTCCGTTGACCAGCCGAAGCTTATCGAAATCTCGCCGGAGCATTTCGTATTATGCAATGAGCAGGAGCGCCAGAAGTATCTGGAAATGCTGCAAGCATGACCGAAAAGAAGGGGCGCACTTGGCTGCGCGTGCTTATAGCTGTTTTCATCGGCTGCCTTATCGTTCTCGGAATTGTTATGCTCAAAGCGCCCTATGATGCCGAAAAGCCGTACAGGCTCGTCAGGTATCTTTGCGACGGAGCGTTCCTTACCGCTGTTATTTTCGGCGGCTTGGGGATACTTGTTAAGGTTGCCGACGAGGGCTTTTTCGATATTCTTACATACGCAATGCAGAACTTCAAGCGTATGTTCGGAAGCAAAAAAAGGCTTCTGCCGAAGGAAAGCTATTACGATTATAAGCAGCGCAAGAGCACTGAGGCAAAGTCAAATCTTACCTTTCTGCTCTTTGTCGCTCTTGGCTTCTTCGTGGCGGCGCTGCTGCTCAACATATGGTTCAACAATATGGCAGCCTGATATCCGCCAAAGTTTAGGAGGAAAGCAATGAAATGCATCTGCTGTAACTGCACCGAAAGCCGAGTAGTCGATTCCAGACCCTCGGACGACGGGCTTACTATCCGCCGCCGCCGCGAATGCCTCAGCTGCGGAAAGCGCTTCACAACCTATGAGAAGATTGAAATGATGCCCGTGCTGGTTATCAAGAAGGATCAGCGGCGCGAGAATTTCGATCCGGAAAAGGTGCGCGGCAGTATGCTCAGAGCCTGCTCAAAGCGCGCTGTTTCGGCGCAGCAGATTGAGGAGGCAGTAAGGAACGTAGAGCAGGCGGTGTACAGCTCTATGGAGCGCGAGGTCGAAAGCCGCCGAATCGGTGATTTGGTTATGTCGGAGCTGCGCAGGCTTGACGAGGTTTCCTATATCCGCTTTGCCTCCGTTTACCGCCAGTTCACGGATGTATCGAGCTTCATGCAGGAGCTTACGCAGATTCTTGAGGAGAACAAACACGGAGAAAACTTCACGAAGTAGTTCTGCTATTCGGGGTAGTGGTTTATAACACCTGCTTAACATTATTATGAAGGCGCTCTGCACAACTGTACAGAGCGCCTGAGCTTTTTATACATGGT
>CAZUTB010000068.1:0-7824 GCA_964622905.1 uncultured Oscillospiraceae bacterium
ATGACGAGCAATCGCCGCCGCAGGAATCCGACTCGGTGTCGGGGTCGTCGCCGTTTATTACATAGCGCAGAACCGCGTTGATATCGTTCATCATCTGCGAAAACGCCGCCCTGCGCTCGCTCATGTTCTTTACAACAGGGTTCTCCTTCATTGCCTTTTCCATCTCCTGCAATTTCGCGCCCTCGGCGGAAAGCGCGGAAGCGTCAACGCTCGCAGAGGCAAGCAGCCCCTCGACAATCTTGCGCTGCTCGGCAACCGCGGCAACAAGCATAGCCGCGTCCTTATCGTGCATAGCCGCTTCCTCGGCAAGCCTCATTTCCACATACTGCTCGCTTTCAAGCACCGCCTGTCCAAGCTCCTTAGCCTTGTCAATATAATCTGCCATTTCTGTTTCCTCCTTATATTCTTTTTCCATAGAGGGAGTTTAAGCGGCGCGCGGTTATTTTAACCGTTATCAGCCTGCCTATATCCTCCTCGCTGCCGTCAAAATGCACTGCGGTATTTCGCTCGCATTTACCCATAACCTGATTTTCGCTCCGCTTGGAAAGCCCGTCAACAAGCACCGTAACCGTTTTGCCTATCATGGTTTCAAGCGCTTTGCCCGTCATCTCCTCTTGGAGCGCAATAAGCGCCTCGATGCGCTTTTTGGAAACCTCGTCGGGAATGCGCCCTTCCATCTTCGCCGCCTTAGTTCCCTCTCTCGGTGAGTAGATGAAGGTGAAGGCGCTGTCGAAGCCCACCTCGCGCACAAGCGAAAGCGTTTCCTCAAATTCCTCGTCCGTTTCGCCGGGGAAGCCGACAATGATATCCGTGGAAAGCCCGACATCCGGCATTGCAAGCCGCAAACGCCTTACGATATCAAGGTACTGCGCGCGGGTGTAATGGCGGTTCATCAGCGTCAGGATTCTGTCGCTTCCGCTCTGCACGGGCAGATGCACATGGCGCATGATATGCTTACCCGCCGCCATAGCGTCTATAAGCTCCTGCGAAAGGTCCTTCGGGTGGCTGGTCATGAACCTTATCCGCTCAATCCCGACAGCGTCAAGCGCGGTGAGCAGCTCCGGAAAGCTCATATCGCCCAAATCCTTGCCGTAGGAGTTGACGTTCTGCCCAAGCAGCATTATTTCCTTAACGCCGTCCGCTTTCAGCTCCCGCGCCTCGGAAAGAATCATTTCGGCGCTCCTGCTGCGCTCGCGTCCCCGCACCAGCGGAACCACGCAGTAGGTGCAGAAATTGTTGCAGCCGTACATTATGGTCATGAACGCCTGCTCATGGCGCACGCGCCTTATCGGAAGCCCCTCGGGAACGCTGTCGAACTCATCGCCCTCCGTAACCGAAACAACGCGGCGGCGGGAGGAGAGAAGCGAATTAAACAGCTCCGGAAAGCGGTACAGGTTCTGAGTTCCGAACGCAAGGTCGATAAATGGGTACTGCTTGAGAATCCTATCCGCCATTTTCGGCTGCTGAATCATGCAGCCGCAGACGCCTATAAGCAGCTCGGGATTCTTTTTCTTTATCTCGTTGAGCCATGTTACATTGCCAAGCGCGCGCCTTTCGGCATTATCCCTGACGCAGCAGGTGTTGAAAATAACGAAATCCGCCTTCTCGCGGTCATCCGTCGGAGTCATTCCCATTTCCTCGCACATACCCGCGAGCTTTTGACTGTCCTGAACGTTCATCTGGCAGCCGTAGGTAACAATATGGTAGGTTTTAGGTCTGTACGCGTTATCGCGCACAAGGCTCATAATGCCCCTCTGGCGCTCGATTTCCTCATCGGGAACGCGCAAATCCTTTTCGCGCATTACTCTTTATCACTCCCACAATCTGTTTTGACGGTTTCCAGCTCGTACCTTCCCATAAGCCCGCGAACGCCCTTTGCCTTAGCGCCAAGCCCCTTAAGCGCGCTTTCCGTTTCGCTTACAGCCGAATGGTTTACCGAAACCGTTATTTCGCCCGAAAAGCCCGAGCGCTTTCTTCTGGCAACATCAAGGGCGGCTTGAAGCCCTACGCTCTTTGCGCTGTCAATCCTTCCGCTTCCTCCGCAGACGGGGCAAAGCTCCGTCCTGCTTTCCAGAGCGTTCTGACCCGTGCGCCTGCGCGTAAGCTCCATAAGCCCAAGGCGGGTGAAGCCCTCTACGGTCATCTTGACCCTGTCCGCCATAGCAAGCGAACGCATAGCGCTTTCGACCTTTGCAGCGTCCTCCGCCTCCATGTCGATAAAATCAACGATGATTATACCGCCTATGGCGCGAAGCCGTGCAATGCGCGCTATCTCCGCAGCCGCCTCAAGGTTAGTCTTAAGTATCGTTTCCCTCTGAACTCGCTTGCCCGTGTTTGAGCCTGAGTTTACGTCAATCACCGTAAGCGCCTCGCACTGGTCAACAACAAGATATCCGCCGCAGGGAAGATATACCTTCCTCGCGAGCGCCTTTTTAAGCTGTTCCTCGCAAAGCCCCAATTCAAGCGGGTCGTTTTCGGTAAGTTCTGCGGTAAAGCCAGCCCTCTCTGCTTCCTCAAAAAGCTCCTTGCTATCCGCAAGCACCCGCTTCACATTATCGGGCGAATAATCCGTGAGCGCCCGCTCAAGCGGCGAGCCGCCCGAAAGCAGCACGGCAGGCGGCTTTTTATACTCGGCGCCCGAAACGGCTTTGCCAAAGCGCTCGGACAGCTCCTTTATCTCGGCTTTCAGCTCATCCTCCGAGGCGGATACAGCGGCGCTTCTTACAACCGCGCCCGTCCCATCGGGAAGAATTCCGGAAACGAGCGCTTTTACGCGCGCGCGCTCCTTCGCGTCCGAAATCTTTGAGGAAACTCCGATAGTGCTTCCGAACGGAAGATAAACGAGAAACCTGCCCGCAACCGAAGCATCCCGCGTAAGAAACGCGCCCTTTTCCTCGTGCGCCGCTTTTTTGACCTGACAGATTACGGAGTCGCCTGTCTTGAGCGCCTTTGCCGAAAAGCCTTTTTCGGAAAGCGGAAGAAACCCGAGCCGCGCCTTTCCTACGTCTACAAACGCCGCCTCCATGCCCGGGAGCAGGCGCTTTACAAGCCCCAGCACGATTTCGCCCGTTTCGGCAGTTTCATTTTCCGCAAAGGAAAGATACTCGGCAAGCCTTCCGTTTTCCATAACGGCAAGCCGCGTCTGCGAAAAGCGGCGTGAGCAGAAGATTTCTCTTTCCATAACTACTTATCCCAGAGCGGCTGCCCGTCCGCGGCGTAAAGCGTGAGCCTTCTTGCGCGGTATGCCAACGAAACGCCCGCAAACTCAAGCAGCGCCTTCATCAGCACGTCGGCGCGGAGATTGCTCGTTTCAACCGCCGAAACGCTCGCGAGAATAAGCCCGTTTTCGGCTCTCAGGCTATTTATGAGCGGCTTGATGTCCTCGGTTTTTTCACCGCTCTTGCTCTTTCTGACAATCATAATGCTTTCCTGCCTGAGGAAGTCGGGAATGCACCCAAGCACTTTTTCCGCGCCCTCTGCCGGCTCAAGCTCAACCTTATAATCGGCGGAGGCGAGCAGGGAGGTAAGCGAGGGATGCACATCCGGAATAACCCGCGCCGCCTTAAGGCGCATTGCGGCGGGCATTGCGGGAGAAAGCGCCGCGAAGATTTCCTCGGCAGAAATTTCCTCGTCAAAGGTAACCTCCGCAATCTCCGCCCTTGCTCCCGTTCCGACGGGCAGAGCCGAGGCAAAATTCAGAATCATATGCGGGTTGAAGCCCTGCGAATAGCGGCAGGGAAGCATTGAACGGCGAAGCGCCCTCTGCATTGCCCTCATTATGTCAAGATGCCCAAGCATCCTTATCGCGTCGCCCTTTTCAAACATCAAAAGCGCTTTCATTTGCCGCACACCCCCCAGCGCTGCAAGCCGCAGCCCTGACAGCCCTTGCGGCAGTCGGGAGTTATTTCGCCTGCGACCGCGCGCTTCCATTCGCGCTTGAGATAATCATCCGTAACTCCGCAGTCGATAACGCTCCACGGAAGCACCTCGTCAAGCGAGCGCTCGCGAAGCGCATAGAAATCGGGGTCTACTCCCGCGTTTTCAAACGCTTTCATCCAGTTTTCAAAGGAGAAGCTTTCGTTCCAGCCGTCAAGGCGGCAGCCCAGCTTCCATGCCTCATAGAGCACGCGCGACATTTTTCTGTCCCCGCGCGAGAAAGTAGCCTCAAGGAAGCTGAGTTCAGGCTCATGCCAGTTGAAGTTGACGCCCTTCTCCTTGGCAAGCACTCCGCGAAGATACGCCTGCTTTTCCTTGACGGTTTCAAGGCTATCCTGCCCCACCCACTGAAAGGGAGTGAAGGGCTTCGGAACGAAAACGGACGCGGAGCAGGTAATCCTGAGTCCCTTTGCGCGCTTTTCCTTGGGAACGGTGAAATACGCGTCCCTGACAGCTGCGGCAAGCTCGCCTATACCGTCAAGGTCCTCGTTGGTCTCGGTGGGAAGCCCCATCATGAAATACAGCTTAACGCTCGACCAGCCGCCCATGAACGCGTCGGTTGCCTTTTCCACCAAATCCGCCTTGGTTACGCCCTTGTTGATAACGTCCCTCAGGCGCTGAGTTCCCGCCTCCGGCGCAAAGGTCAGCGAGGATTTTTTGACCTTCTGCGTTTCCTCAAGCGTCTGCTTCACAACGGAATCAAGGCGCAGAGAGGGCAGCGAGATGGACACGCGGTACTTCCTGAACCTTTCTATAAGCTCTCCTGCAAGCTCGGGAAGGCAGGAATAATCGCCGCTTGAGAGCGATGAGAGGCTGATTTCCTCATAGCCCGTGCTTTTAACAAGCTTGTCCGCAAGCTCGATGAGCCTTTCCTTGCTCCGCTCGCGAACGGGGCGATAGAGGATTCCCGCCTGACAGAAGCGGCAGCCGCGGGTGCAGCCGCGCATTATCTCAAGCATAATCCTGTCAAAAACTATTTCTGAATACGGAACGTACATTTTTTCGGGGTATGCGGCGTGGTCAAGGTCGGTAATAACGCATTTCTTTACGCGCTCGGGCGCGCCGTCCTTGGCGATGATGCTCTTTACCGTTCCGTCCCCGTTGTAGGCAACCTCGTAAAGCGAGGGAACATAAACGCCCTCTATCTTCGCAAGCTCCCTCAGTATAGCGGAGCGCGAAAGCCCGCTTTCCCTGCCGTCGGCAATCGTTTTCGAGAGGGTTATAATAACCTCCTCGCCGTCGCCTACCATAACCGCGTCGATAAAATCGCAGAGCGGCTCGGAATTGAAGGCGCAGGGTCCGCCCGCGACGACGATGGGGTCGCTTTCCTTTCTGTCCGCCGAAAGCACGGGGATTCCGCCAAGGTCGAGCATCTCAAGGATGTTTGTATAGCTCATCTCGTACTGGAGAGTGAAGCCGACAACGTCAAAATCGGAGAGCGCGCGCCGATTTTCAAGCGAGAAAAGCGGCGTATTTTCCCTGCGCATAAGGTCCGCCATGTCAATCCACGGCATACAGAATCGCTCGCAGAGCATATCGGGCTGCGAGTTGAGAATTTCATACAGTATCTTCATTCCGAGGTGGCTCATGCCAATCTCATAGGTGTCGGGGAAGCAAAAGCCGAAATGCAGGCGCGCCGCGCCCCACTCCTTAACGTCCGTGTTCATTTCCCCGCCGGTGTATCTCCCCGGCTTCTCAACCTGAGAAAGCAGCTTTTCGGCATTCCAGCTGGCGCCGTTCATTAACGCAATCATCCTTCCAAAGCGCCGCTTTTTGCCGCGCAAAGAGCCTTATAAGGCAGTATTCAGTATAGCGCAAAGGAAGGGATATTTCAAGGCTGCGCTACGCGAAGCTACGCTTCGCTTCGCGCTCGGCACAAGCAGGCTTGCGCCGAGTTTTCCAGCTTTTACTGTTCGGCTGCACCTAACGGTCGTAAAAGCTGCAAGGAAGCGGTATAGATACCGCTCCTCGGGGCGGCAAAGCCGACAGCTGCGGAACTTAATTAAGGGGTTCCCCTTAATAATCCTCCTGAAGATTGGTGTGATAACGCAAGAAAATAATATCCATTCGTATATTTACGCATAAATTCGAGCCTGTCCGATAAGGCACAACCGTGCGGTCGGACAGGCTCGAAGCCGGTAAATCGTATCAGTCTTTATCCATACTCAGTATATACAAAGCGCCTGCGAAAATCAACGGTTTTCGTATGGTTTTTATGAACGATGAATGAATTTTATATGAATTATGACAACGACCGGTACACTTCGTGCGCTTTTCTGCCTCTCAGGGGATGTAAAGAAGAGCGCTCCCTTCTTTTGTAATCCGCAGGAGTGGCTCCGTCACTCCGAGGAGCGTTTGAAAAAACGCTTCCTTACACCGTTTTCCGACCGTGAATCCGCAGGATGAACAGGAAAATGGTGAAAACTCGGCGCAAGCCTGCGTGCGCCGAAAGCGCAGCGTAAGCGAAGCGGAGCACCGGATTGTCTTGATTTTGTTCCAATTATTTTGTTTCATTGCTCCGAAGGGTGTTTTATGCTACACTCGCAGGCGGAAATACGTTATTTTTGGAGGAACAGCGAATGAAGTATGTGCTGGTTATCGGCGACGGAATGGCGGACGCGCCAATAGATGAGCTGGGCGGGAAAACCCCTATTGAAAGCCTGAGTCTCCCGTATTTTGACAAGCTGGCAGGGA
The DNA here is from genome assembly GCA_964622905.1 of uncultured Oscillospiraceae bacterium. Taxonomy (GTDB): domain Bacteria; phylum Bacillota; class Clostridia; order Christensenellales; family Aristaeellaceae; genus STF2-37. The sequence goes on from CAZUTB010000068.1 coordinate 6,631, forward strand.
CGGAAATGGGGCTTTGCCAGACCGTTCCGCGCGGAATAGCACCCGGAAGCGATACGGCAATCCTGAATATTTTCGGCTATGACCCGCGCAAATATTACTCGGGAAGAAGCCCGCTTGAGGCTGCCGGAATGGGCGTTAGCCTTAAGGACGGGGACGTTTCGATGCGCGTGAACCTTTGCGCGGTCGAAAAATGCGGGGACGATTACATAATTCACAGCCATAACGGCGGCGGAATTGAGGGCGCGGACGCGGAGAACCTGATGACCGCGCTGGTAAACGACAGCACCGTTGCCGAAATGATGAAGAAGCTCAACATGACCATCGCGATAAGCCGCACCTTCCGCCACATCGGAATCCTCGGCGGCGTCAGCGAGGGCGCGGAATTCTACCTTACCGAGCCGCACAACATTCTTGAGCGCAAAATAACGCAGTACCGCCCCGACGGAACGCTTGCCGCAGAGCTTTGGGCGCTTATGCTCGAAAGCTACCGCGTGCTTGACAAGAATCCGATTAACGAAAAGCGCAGGGAAAACGGGCTTCTGCCCGCAAACATGATATGGCCGTGGGGCGCGGGGCGCGGCATTCAGCTGCTATCCTTTACCGAAAAGTACGGAGAAAACGGCGCGGTGATAAGCGCTGTTCCGCTCGTGAAGGGTATTGCGATGCTCGCGGGGCTTGAGTACCCGAGCGTTGTTGGCGCTAACGGCGACCTTGACACTAATTACGAGGGCAAGGTTTCGGTTGCGCTCGACAGCCTCAAAAACGGCTATGATTTTACCGCAATCCATGTTGAAGCGCCCGATGAAATGAGCCACGCGGGCAGTCTGGAAAGAAAGCTTGAGGCGATTCGCCGCCTTGACGCGAGGGTCATCAAGCCCCTGCTTGAACGCCTTGGAGCCTTCGGCGATTTCCGCATTCTCCTTTTGAGCGACCACCCGACGCTCCTTTCCACCAGAACGCACGACGGCAATCCCGTCCCCTACGCGCTTTACGACAGCCGTCACCCCGGCACGCCTCGCAAATTCTGCGAGCGCGAGTGCGAAACCGGCACCTTCCTTACAAACGGCGATATGCTGATGCCGCATTTGTTTGAAAAGTGATTGATAGAAAGATAAAGGAATAAATTGATGCGCCGTAAAGCATAATAAAGTAATATCTACAAACAGCCGCCGTTTCGGACTAACCGAAGCGGCG
>CAZUTB010000069.1:0-7802 GCA_964622905.1 uncultured Oscillospiraceae bacterium
GATCAATACGTTGTGGTCGGGCAGCAAGCAGCGTTTACAATTGCCGCAGAGGGCGACGGGCTTACCTATCAATGGTATATCAATCGGAATGATGGGAGCGGCTGGCAAGCATTGAGCGGAAAAACGGGAACAAGCCATACGAATACGCCGGTCACGCCGAAAAACAACGGTTATCAATACAGTTGCCTTGTAACCGACGCGCACGGGAATACGCTGCGTTCAGGCATTGCAGCGCTGCACGTTTCCCCCGTGGTTGTTCCTCCCCAAACCGGCGATAACAGCAAGCCCCTGCTCTGGCTGGGAATGTGTCTGCTGGGCGGGCTGGGGCTTGCGCTGACGATGCGGAAAAAGCGGAGGGCATGAGCGAAAAGAGGCGGCGGGAATATGTAAGCGGCGCGGGGAGGCGATATGTCCCGCGCCGTTTTGTGTGGATTGCTTTAGCTGATAAACCCACCGGCTATGCCGGTGGTCTTGACTGTGATTTGCCTGATGAACTGTTCCGCCGGCTTCGACGGTTGACGCAGCGCTGCGCACGGAGTAACGGCCGTTTTGCTAAGCGTCTTGACATACGCTCCTTTGCGTGCTACGATATATACGACAATTGCAGACCTTATTGAGAGTGACGGAGGGATGGGCCCGATGAAGTCCGGCAACCGGCGTGTGTGCGCTTGGTGCTAAATCCCACGGCGAGGGCTTTGCCCGAAGCCGGAAGATAAGGATGAGCGAGAATTTCGACCCGTCTGAATCTTTTTCAGACGGGCTTTATCGTCTAAAGAGGCCGCATTGTCGATAACAAAGGAGGGGCAATAATGCGCACCTATTTTACTTCCGAATCGGTTACCGAGGGGCATCCGGATAAGCTGTGCGACCAGATTTCAGACGCGGTGCTTGACGCAATACTTGAAAAGGACAAGAACGCCCGAGTTGCCTGCGAAACCTGCGCTACAACCGGAATGGTAATGGTTATGGGCGAAATCACGACCAACGCGAGCGTAAACATTCGCGAAATTGCGAAAAACGTAATCCTTGACGTGGGCTACAACAACGGAGACCTCTGCTTTGACGGCAATTCCTGCGCAATCCTCACCTCTATTCACGAGCAGAGCCCCGACATCGCAATGGGCGTTGACGAAGCGCTTGAAACCCGCGCGGAAAACGCGGGCGACATCGGCGCGGGCGACCAGGGGATGATGTTCGGCTTTGCCTGCGACGAAACCGAGGAGTATATGCCGATGCCGATAGCGATGGCGAACCGCCTTGCGCTGAAGCTTTCACAGCTCCGCAAGTCGGGCGAGCTGCCCTATCTGCGCCCGGACGGAAAAACGCAGGTAACCGTTGCCTATGAGAACGGCGCGCCGAAGGAGATAACCACCGTGCTTATCTCCACTCAGCATTCACCCGATGTGAGCCACGAAACGATAGAGCGCGACCTTACGGAAAAGTGCATCCGCGCGGTGCTTCCGAAGGAGCTGCTCGCCAAGAATCTGCGCATCCTGATAAACCCGACGGGGCGCTTCGTCTTGGGCGGACCTGCGGGCGACAGCGGGCTAACCGGACGCAAGATAATCGTTGACACCTACGGCGGCTACGCCCGTCACGGCGGCGGCTGCTTCTCCGGAAAGGACCCCACCAAGGTTGACCGCTCTGCGGCATACGCGGCTCGCCACGCTGCCAAGAACATAGTCGCGGCAGGGCTTGCCAAGGCGTGCGAGATTCAGGTGGCTTACGCAATCGGAGTCGCAAAGCCCCTCAGCATCTACGTTGACACCAGAGGAACGGGAGTAATCCCCGATGATAAGCTCTCCGAGATTATCCCCGAGGTGTTCGACCTGCGCCCCGCCTCTATAATCGAGCGCTTCGACCTGCGCCGTCCCATCTACCGCAAAACCGCCGCTTACGGCCATTTCGGCAGAACGGACATCGACCTCCCTTGGGAAAGGCTCGACTGTGTGGACAAGCTCCGCGAAAAGGCGAGGGTGTAAGCTGTTAGCTGTTAGCTATGAGTTATGAGTTCAAGTATAAACTTATATAGAGCTAAGTTAACATGACTTAATATGAAGCTTCGGCGCGCGGTGAATTTTGCCGCGCGCTTTTTTTGTCGCAAACACGCTCTCCTGCCGCAATTATACTTAGCTTGATTGCCTGCGCAAAATCGCGTATAATGAGCAAGAAAATGCGCAAGATAATACGCAAGTCGCCGTATGGAGGATGAAAAACGGAAAGCTACACGCCGCCTTATGAGATTACCGCCGCAATGCTTGCGCGCGTTGCGAGCATTTCCGAAATACTGGGCAGGCTTGGCGTGACTCACGGGCTTGAGGCAAAGCCGCATCTGCGCAGGAGCAACCGCATCAAGTCCATTCACTCATCCCTGAGCATCGAGGTGAACTCCTTGTCGCTCGGGCAGGTGCGGGATGTAATAGGCGGGCATTTGGTCATAGGCAGGCAAAGGGAGATACAGGAGGTAAGGAACGCATATGACGCATATGAGCTTTTGCCCGACATTAATCCATACAGCCTTGCCGACCTGAAAAGGCTCCACGGCATTATGACAAAGCTTCTCGCCGATGAATCAGGAAGCTTCCGAAGCGGCGAGGAGGGTGTTTTTCGGGATGGCAAATGCATCTTCATGGCGCCGCCGGCAAGGATGGTGCCTGAGCTTATGGCAGAGTTGTTTTCATGGATGGAGCGCGAGCGGAATACGCTTCACCCGTTGATTTTGTCCGCCGTATTCCATTATGAGTTCGTTTTCATACATCCGTTTACAGACGGCAACGGCAGAATGGCTCGGCTGTGGCATACTGCGCTTCTGTCAAAATGGAAGCCGATATTCGAGTTTATTCCGCTTGAAAGCCAAATTGAGAAATTTCAGGACGATTATTACGGCGCAATCGCCCAATGCCGCTTGCAGGGCTCCTCCAACACCTTCATTGAGTTCATGCTGCTGCAAACAGAGAATGTTCTTCGCGAGCTTGCCGCTTCGCTGCGCGACGAGGATAATTCGCTTTCGGAATATGTAAAAAGGCTGCTGGACGCTATGGAATACGATACGCCCTATACCGCCGCGGCGCTGCTTGAAAAGCTCGGATTAAAGTCGCGGGATACGCTGAGAAAAAACTATTTGACGCCCGCAATAGAACGGCAGCTTGTCGATATGACGCTGCCGGAGAAGCCAAACAGCAGAAATCAGCGCTATATCAAACGATAAATTCAGTGCTGCCGCTATCCCTTTTCCGCATATAAATTGCCTCGATAAAACGATTGATAAACCGGCGTGAAGCTGTTATAATCTCAAGGCATTCAGTGATTTTCGCTAAGTTTTCGCGCCTATGTGCGCGGGTTAAGAGAGAACAGCAGATGAAACGCTCCACGTTCCCCTGGAAAAGCTTCCTCAAAAGCCTTGCGGTGATTGCCGTGCCTGTCGCGCTGCAAAACCTGCTGACGACAACCGGAAGCATGATTGACACCATGATGATAGGCTCGCTCGGCGAAAACTCCGTCGCCGCGGTCGGGCTTTGCGCGCAGTTTTCATCGCTGATGTTCTCCTGTTACTGGGGCTTCGTCGGCGGCGGAATGCTGTTCTTTGCCCAGTTCTGGGGCGCTAAGGATGACGCGGGAATAAACCGCTCCTACGGTATGACGCTCTCCTGCATGATGGCAACAGCCGTTGTGTTCACCGTGCTTGGGCTTTTAGCGCCCGAATTCGTTATGCGCGTTTACACGGATAAAACGGCGATACAGGCAATAGGCGTAGAGTATCTGCGCATAGTCGCGCTTGCGTATCCCCTGCAAATATGGTCAATGGCGATGAGCGCCCTGCTCCGCTCTACCGAGCGCGTCAAGATACCGCTCTACGGCGGAATTTCCGCAGTAATAACCAATATGGCGCTCAACTGGCTGCTCATCTACGGAAACCTCGGCTTCCCCCGCCTTGGAGTACGCGGCGCGGCGATAGCAACGGTTATATCTGCCGCAGTCAACGTGCTTGTGGTAACCCTGCTTGCGCGCAGGGCAAAATTCCCTTATCTCACAAGCATCCGCAGCCATTTCAGATGGGGAAGCGGGGCAATAAAGGCGTACCTCACAAAGTGCTTCCCCATAATCTGCAACGAGCTGCTTGTTGGCGTCGGGAACATGGTTATCAACATCGTACTCGGAAGGCAGATTGAGCAGGCGATTGCCGCAACCGCTGTTTTCAGGACGCTTGAGGGCTTCATAATCGGCTTTTTCAGCGGTTTTTCAAACGCCGCCTCGGTGCTTGTCGGCAAGGAGGTCGGGGCGGGCAACCTCGATACCGCATACGAGCGGGCGCGGCGGCTCGTTTACCTTTGCAGCGGCTGCATAGCCTGCGCCTGCCTGCTGCTTATCGCCGTAAGGCAGCCCCTGCTTACCGCAATGAGCCTCAATGGCGAGAGCTACACGATAGGCTCGGGAATGCTGTTTATTTACTCTGCGGCGGCGCTGATAAGAATGTGCAACTGGGCGCAGAACGACACCTTCCGCTCCGCGGGCGACGCGGTTTACGGGACTGTTCTCGAGATAACGTTCATGTATATTCTGGTTCTTCCCTGCGTTTGGCTTTCGGGAATGGTCTGGAAAGCGCCGTTCCTCGCGGTTTTCGCGCTCTGCTATGCTGACGAGCCGATTCGCTTTGTTTTGATGCAGCGCCACCTCTATTCCGGAAGATGGGTTCGCCCTGTAACTCTCGAAGGAACCGCCGCTCTGCCCGCCTTCCGCGAAAAGCACGGAATCGTGAGGAAAAGCGCAAGAGCGTAATGGGAGCAAGGGACTGAGAAAATAAATATCATATGAATATACAGAAAGTCGGCGCGGAGCAAAAGCTTCACGCCGACTTTTATTAAGTATTTAACGAGTATGCTGTCTTGCGAGGAGTTTTTTCAAATACTGTCCCGTATAGCTCTCCGGCACGGCGGCTACCTGCTCCGGAGTGCCCTCGCAGACTATGGTTCCGCCGCGCGTTCCGCCCTCGGGTCCAAGGTCAACGATGAAGTCCGCCGTCTTGACGATGTCAAGGTTATGCTCGATTACAAGAATGCTGTTGCCGCCCTTCACGAGCTGCTGGAGACTTGAGATGAGCTTCTCAACATCATAGGAGTGCAGTCCTGTGGTCGGCTCGTCCAATATGTACATGGTTTTGCCCGTTGAGCGGCGGCTCAATTCTGTCGCAAGCTTAATCCTCTGCGCCTCGCCGCCCGAAAGCTCGGTGCTGGGCTGCCCGAGCTTCATATAGCCAAGCCCGACCTCGTAAAGCGTTTTGAGCTTCTGCTGTATCTGCGGAAGGTTCTCAAAAAACTCATAGGCGTTCTCCACCGTCATGTCAAGCACGTCCGCAATGCTCATGCCCTTGTACTTGACCTCGAGCGTTTCGCGGTTATAGCGCTTGCCGTGGCAGACCTCGCAGGGCACATAAATGTCCGGCAGGAAGTGCATTTCAATCTTGTTTACGCCGTCGCCCTGACACGCCTCGCAGCGCCCGCCCTTTACGTTGAAGGAGAAGCGGTTTTCCTTATATCCGCGCGCCTTCGCGTCCGGAAGCTGAGCGAACATGGTTCTGATAATATTGAACAGCCCCGTATAGGTTGCGGGATTCGAGCGCGGAGTGCGCCCGATGGGGCTTTGGTCGATGTTGATAACCTTGTCAAGCTGCTCAATTCCGTCAATACCGTCGCTCTTCCCGGGCGAGGTCTTGGCGCGGTTGAGGTCACGAGCGAGCGTTTTATATACAATTTCGTTCACCAGCGAGCTTTTGCCGGAGCCGGAAACGCCCGTAACGCAGCAGAACACTCCGAGCGGCAGCTTGACGTCAATACCGCGCAGATTGTTCTCCTTGGCGTTTTTGACGGTGAGGAAGCCCTTCGGCGCTCTGCGCTTTTTCGGAACGGGAATAACGCGCTTTCCGGAAAGGTACTGACCCGTAAGGCTGTTTTCGTCCTTCATCACTTCCTCGGGAGTGCCCTGAGAAACGATGTAGCCGCCGTGAACGCCCGCGCCGGGACCGACATCCACGATGTAATCCGCCGCGCGCATGGTGTCCTCGTCATGCTCGACAACTATAAGCGTGTTGCCGAGGTCGCGGAGGCCCTTAAGCGTTTCGAGCAAGCGCCCGTTGTCCCGCTGGTGCAGACCTATGGACGGCTCGTCCAGTATGTACAATACGCCGGTAAGCCCCGAGCCTATCTGCGTTGCAAGCCTTATTCTCTGCGCCTCGCCGCCGGATAATGTTACCGCCGCGCGGGAGAGCGTGAGATAGTCAAGCCCGACGTTGACAAGGAAGCCGAGGCGGGCGTTTATCTCCTTTAGGATCTGCTCCGCAATCATCGCCTGAGTTGTACCGAGCTTGAGGCTTTTGAAGAATTCGCGGGCATCGGCAATGCTCATATCGCTTACCTCGGCAAGGTTCTTCCCGCCGACGGTAACGGCAAGCGCTTCCCTTTTCAGGCGCTTTCCGTGGCAGTCGGGGCATTCCACGGTGGTCATATATTCCTCGTAGCCCTGCCGCATTCCCTCGCTTGAGGTTTCGGCGTAGCGCCTTTCAAGCGTCGGTATAACGCCCTCAAAGGCGGAGGTGAAGCTGCGCTTACCCTCCGCGCCCTCGTACCATATTGTGAGCTTATCCTTGCCAGAGCCGTAAAGGATAGCTTTTCTGGTCTTTTCGGGCAGGTCGCGGAACGGCGTATCCATATCTCCGCCGTAATTTTCAGTTATCGCCGCAAGGAACATCCTTGCCGAGCTGCCCTTTTCAGCCGAGCGGAACGCCATAACGTCAATCGCGCCGTCGTTAAGGCTCTTCATAGAGTCGGGAACAATTAAATCCTCCGAAATCTTCATCAGCGAGCCAAGACCCGTGCAGGTGGGGCAGGCGCCGAACGGGCTGTTGAAGGAAAAGAGGCGCGGCGCAAGCTCGTCGATAGAGATTCCGCAGTCGGGGCAGGCGTAGTTCTGCGAAAACAGCAGCTCTCCCGCCTCGAAGCAGTCCACAACGCAGATTCCGCCGCTCTGCTTAAGGGCGGTTTCAAGGGAATCGTAGAGCCTTGTGTCTATGCCCTGACGCAGAGCAAGGCGGTCGATGACTATCTCCAAAGTGTGCTTCTTCTGCTTGTCCAGCTTGGGAAGGCTCTCGGGGTCATCAAGCTCGTACATTTCGCCGTCAATCCTCACGCGGACGAAGCCGTTCTTACGCGCGTCGTCAATGTACTTCTGATGCTCGCCCTTGCGCGCCCTGACAACGGGCGCAAGAATCTGCATTCTCGTTCCCTCGGGGAAGCTCTTAATTTTGTCCACCATCTGGTCAACGGTCTGCTGCTTTATCTCTTTTCCGCATTCGGGGCAGTGCGGAGTTCCCGCGCGCGCATAGAGCAGGCGCAGATAATCGTGAATCTCCGTAACCGTTCCGACGGTAGAGCGCGGGTTTCGGCTCGTCGTTTTCTGGTCGATGGATATAGCGGGGCTTAAGCCGCCGATGTAGTCAACATCCGGCTTTTCCATCTGCCCAAGGAACATTCTGGCATAGGATGAAAGGCTCTCGACATACCTTCTCTGTCCCTCGGCATATATGGTATCAAAGGCGAGCGAGCTTTTTCCCGAGCCGCTCAGACCCGTAAACACAACAAGCTTATCGCGCGGTATAGTAAGGTTTACGTTTTTCAGGTTATGCTCCCTTGCGCCCTGAATAACTATCTCCTGATTGAGCATCCGCAAGTCCTCCAAACTAAGTAATAGAATCAAATCATACCAAAAACCCTTATGGTTTCTTCGGGGAAGCAATGAAGGGGCTAGCCCCT